>JAESSU010000390.1 GCA_016763955.1 Phycisphaeraceae bacterium
AAATCTAAATCTTTAGAAGCAATTACTTCATCTATTGCGGCTAGTGCAAATAGTTTCGATTGGATTGATTGGAACCCTACTGCAATGGAAGGACGATTTGTAAATAAACCAACAAGAGAAATGATTCCTGAGAATATCAAGGAACAATTGATTGTTGAGCTTTGTTTGACGATAGAGCCTAGAAAATCACGGCTGGCGCAAGTTTGAGACTTGGCGTAATTTTCACCCATGTCCAGATAAATGCCCGCAATCTGCCCTTGGCCAAGTTTACGCAGCGTGGCAGCTGGGGTGGTTGGGTTTAACGCTTCGTTGTCCGGATAAAGCCAGTGTGTTACCTGTGTCTGCGCATCGGCGGTGATCGGCAGCGTGTTGACCTTCATCCCACAGATAGATGATGGGCTGGCCGCAATGTAATGCATCTGTTTTTCAGGTTGCCCGTTGATCGTGATGCCTAGTTCATCTGCAAAGTTGGCAACCGCGCTAGGCCCGATGATTAGCAAATTACCCCCGTCTTTGACGTAGTTGATGAGCCGCGTTTTGAGGTCTTCTTCAATATGTTCCCACTGGGCAAAAACCAGTAGCGGGTAGCGATTGATGTCCTCTTGAAGCTCCCATGTCATAGGGGCTTGTACCGCATACTGATTGTCCAGTAAGTTTCGCAAATTGCCTTCCATGGCAGTGTAAAATCCTCCCCATGGAGAAAGCAATAAATCAGTCTGGCGATAGTAAGATTCTGCGCTGAGAATCAGGCCAACCTGAGGAACCGGTGTCGCCCGGTGACAATAAGCCTGTCTTTCACGGCAAAATTGAATCGTCTGTTGAGCTAAGGTCATCTGCCATTCACAAATCGAACCGTCAGACTTTTGCAAGAAATAGGCTTGAAACCCACCGCCCATCGCAAGAATAGCAGCAGCTTCCTGATTGAGCTGAACCGCTGTTTTGGTAGAGTATTCGCTTTCCTTGGGGCTGCCATTAAAACTCCATGACATCAGGTCCCAAGGCTTAGGCTGGCCTTCGATGATCCGTGAATCAAGACGTGCTCGGTTAAAACCGTTTTGCAGGCTTATATCACCGGAAATAAAGTCCACATCCAATTCGACTTTCTCAGGCATATGCCCGGTGTAAGCCCAGTTGCTAGCAAGCTCAAAATCAGGATACGCATCATGCATCTCTGTTAGGTAATGGGCCAGATATTCTCTAAAGCCCTGACGTTGAAAATCTCGATATTCAAGCCAGTCCGGATCATCTTCGCTTTTAGGAGCCTGCGTTTTGCCTGTGGCTTTTGCCCATGCTTTAAGCGCGTAAGTTGAATAGTCCATCTGCACGCCCCAGCATTCGCCATCAACCCACACGCCATCAACTTGGTAGTCGCCTGCGAGTTCTTTGAACATGGGGATCATTAGTTCATCGACATACGGCCCGAAAACAGATGGCGAACCGTTTTCATTAGGTTCGCCATCGACGTTGTAGCTTGCCCAATCCGGATTCTTTTTTACTGCAATTTTATCAATGACCCCTGAGTAATGCATGTACAGGCTTATGCCTTGCTTTGCAGTTGCTTGTCGCCAGAGTTTGAGCGGGTCTTGTGTGAAGCCCGGTGCAGCGGTGCCGATCTTAGTCGGATAGCTGGCATAGCCCGGATGACCTTTGCAGTCACATTGAACATAGTCAGGCTTGGTGAGCTTGAGCATGTTTTGGAGCATTTCTAAGGTGACAGTCTTGCCGACTTGCGTGCATTTTTCATTCGCATGAAAATCAAAATGCAATCCAACAAAGGCTTGTGAACGTTTTAGACGCTTAGGATATTTTGACATTGCTAATGACCTTTAAATAAGTTTGCACCATTGCAACGACTTGGGCCAAGAAGTCAACTCAATAATCGAACTATTTGATAATAAACGGACTTTGCCCCACGTTTATTGAGTTCAGAAACTTGGAATGGGGCATCAATGCGAGGGTGGTTACTTTCATCATGCTCCAGAATTCAGTAATATTATCATTATGAAGCTATCCGTTGTTATACCGGTCTTTAATGAATGCAAAACCATCCACTTGATCCTTGAACAGGTCCAAGCTGTCGACATAGACAAAGAAATCATCATGGTCGATGACTTCTCCACCGATGGTACGCGCGATCGACTCAAAGAACTTGAGCAAGAAGCAGATAACATTCGAGTCCTCTTTCATGATGTGAATCAGGGCAAAGGGGCTGCACTGCGTACCGGCTTTCAGGCTGCACTGGGCGATGTGGTGATCATTCAAGATGCGGACCTTGAATATGACCCGCAAGAATATCCCAAACTCCTTGAGCCCATTGCATCAGGCAAAGCAGATGTGGTCTTTGGATCACGTTTTGCAGGCGGCGAATCTCATCGCGTACTCTACTTTTGGCACTCAATGGGCAATCGCTTCTTGACCCTACTTTCAAATATGTTCTCAGACATGAATCTCACTGATATGGAAGCCTGTTACAAGGTCTTTAAACGAGAGATTATTCAAAGTATCGACATCAAAGAAAACCGATTTGGCTTTGAGCCAGAGATCACCGCGAAAATAGCTCGCAAACAATGCCGCATTTTTGAAGTGGGTATCAGCTACAACGGCAGAACCTATGACGAAGGCAAAAAAATCGGTTGGAAAGATGGCGTGCGTGCCATCTGGTGCATCATCAAATACAACGTCTTCTCCAAATATCCTCCCCCCCCCGGAAGTGCCGGAAGCCCCGGGAAGTTAAGGCTGCCCTTTGTCGTCAAGCCCGCCCCCGGAATCCCCGGAAGTTTCCCTCAGATTCAATTGTTTCTCTGGTTATCCCTTGGATTCAGGTTGCTTCTTTGGATATCCTTTAGATTCAAATACCTCTGGGGCAAAGCCCAATGCTGAGGCTCTGCGAAGCATGGGATCACGAAGCACAAGGTCGTGGATCACAAAGCACAAACCGCCAAATCACAAGATCACAGAATCCTTCCTGTTATAATCTCCATCAAAAGGATTCCAACATGATCATCAAACAGCTTGCCTGCCTCTGCGTCTTTTGCCTTTGCTTCTCTAACGCAATGGCTCAAGAGCCCAAACCCGTTTGGAGTAGCGACACTGCGTTCCCCCTGCCAGAAAGTGTCTACTACAACCCGGTGATGAATCAACTCATCGTGTCCCAAGTCAACGGCGGCGGCCCGCTTGCGAAAGACAACGACGGCTGCCTCTCACGCTACAGTCTTACGGGCAAACTCATTGAAGCAAAATGGATCACCGGAATGCATGCTCCCAAAGGGTCCCGTGCGAAAGGCAATCTCCTTTGGGTTAGTGACATCGACCGCATGCATGTATCGACACCCAAGTGGGCAAAATCATCAAGACCCTAACCATCCCCGGTTCAAAGTTTCTTAATGATGTAGCCATCACAGACAACAAAACCGTCTATGTCTCAGATATGACCGATGACAAAATCTACCAAATCAAAGATGGCAAAGCTCAACTATTCGTAGAAATTGGCCGACCTAATGGTCTCTTACTCGATGGTGATAAATTACTCGTAGCTGGACGCTATCCCAAACAATCCCAAGACGGCTACATAATGTCCGTAGACCTGAAAACCAAAGCCATACACCCCCTAGTCAAAATGCCCACCAACGCACTTGACGGTTTTGAAGCCGACGGGCAAGGTGGCTATTTCATCTCCGACTGGAATGCAGGTGTAGTACACCATATCAATGCACAACAACAAGTCACCACCATCCTCAAACCCGGCAAAGGTTCAGCAGACATCGGCTTTAATCCCAAGACGAAACAACTACTCATCCCCATGATGATCAACCAGCGAATCGATGCATACAACGCCAACATATGGCTAAAAAAATAACCCCCCACCCCCGGAAGCCTCAGAAGCCCCGGAAGCCCCGGAAGTCTCGGGAGTTTCGGGAGTTTCGGGAGTTTCGACCCTTGGAAATTTTCGGAGGGGGAATTTGAGGAGGGGGAACTGCGGGGTATCCGGGGGTAGGGAATCCCATGCTTCGCCTCGGAAGCCGAGCCTCAGCATTGGGCTTTGCC
>JAESSU010000391.1 GCA_016763955.1 Phycisphaeraceae bacterium
CTTGACCTTGCCGGTGACGACTTTGTTAGCTTCGTCGACGAAGCATTGGAGTGCTTCACGTAATGGGTGGAACCATTGGCCGTAGTAGGTGAGTTCTGCGTACTTGTTGGCGACCTGTAATTTATAGTGATACAGGTCTCGTTCAAGGCAGAGTTGCTCAAGTGCTCTGTGCGCTTCGTAGAGAATGGTTCCGCCGGGTGTTTCATAGACACCGCGACTTTTCATTCCGACAAGTCGGTTTTCGGTGAGAACGGTGGTGCCTACTGCGTGTTTGCCGCCGATTTCGTTGAGTAGTTCGATGAGGTGATGGCCTGCAAGTTTTTTGCCATCGACTGCGATGGGGTTTCCTTGTTTAAATTCGACTTCAACGGTTTGTGCTTTGTTGGGTGCTTTTTCAACAGGCACGCTCATGACCAAACAATGCTTCCAGTTGGGCTCGTTGGCAGGGTCTTCGATTTCCGCACCTTCATGGGAGATATGCCAGAGGTTGCGGTCACGCGAGTAGATTTTTTTCTTGGTTTGGTCAATGTGAATGCCATGTTTTTTCGCATAGTCGATGGCTGTTTCACGGCTAGTTAATCCATCTTCAATAAACTTAGGGTCCTTCCAAGGTGCGATGATCTTAAGCTTCGGATTAAGTGCTTTGTAGGTGAGTTCAAAACGAACTTGGTCATTGCCTTTACCTGTTGCGCCATGGCCGACCGCATCTGCACCGGTTTGCTTGGCTGCGAGAACTTGGTACTTGGCAATCAGAGGCCGAGCGATGGACGTGCCTAATAGATAGTCGGACTCATAGATTGCATGAGCGCGGAGCATGGGGAAGCAGTACTGCTCTGCAAATTCTTTACGCAAGTCCTTGACGATCACTTCGTCAGCACCCGATGCGTAGGCTTTTTCTTCGATGCCTTTAAGTTCATCACCTTGACCAAGCTCACAAGCAAAGGCCACGAGCTTGACGCCTGGATAGCGATCTTTAAGCCAAGGGAGAATGATGGAAGTGTCCAAGCCGCCGGAGTAGGCAAGCACGATTTTCTTGGGGTCTTTAGGCGTGGCCATGATGCAGCATATTCCTCAAAAGGGGGGGTGTCATTGATGTCAGTGCAGTGAGATATAGTAACAAGGCCCGGCAGGAGAGGAAAATGGGGACGTTTTAGGTTTTTGGTAGTCTTTATTGTCTCAATCGTTTCACATGTAATGCCTATTGTCAAAATAACCGATATGTAATAGAGTACATATTAACGTACGGGGGGACGCAAGTTATTTTGTATACATGTCAAAAAGCACGGGGGCAGACTATCCGCCCAAAAAAATGTTAGATTATGAAATACAGAAAAAACAAATTGAGTTTAGAGAATTGCTTGCTCAAAAAATTGGTTCATGTGTATTTGTAATGTCATTTGGGGTTCCGTTGTGGTTTGTATACGGCATGGTTAGTTCCATTGCTGGTAAAGAAACCAATTTTAATATCAACGTTGTTTGGTCTGTCGTGGTTAGTGGGACAGGATTTGCGCTAATATCGACTTGGATTAGAGCCCAGAGTCAATCCAAAGAATTGAAAAGGCTTAGGCCGCGTATAAAAGACTTGGAAGAAAAACTTCAGCTGAAAATATTGAGTAGTAGTAATGATTAGCATTTTAGCAGTAACAATATTGAGTTTGATTGGTTGGTACTGTTTTGTTTGTATTGCGCCACAGGGATTGAGAAGTGTTTCTCGGCATAGTTTTTGGAAGTTGCGTGATAGCTTCGCAGATGAAATTCTTAATGGTAATGTTGATAAATCTGAAGCTGCTTTGGTTTTATTGAATCGCATAGAAAAAGTAATTCAGTATATTCCAGACTTAACTTTGTGGAAACTTTTATTTTTCCCAAAGCCTTCGGACCAACATTTGGAAGAGTTTAAAAGTTCAGATAAATTGCGAATAAGATTGTTAAATAAACACGACAAAAAAGTCATTGAAAAACACGAAAAAGATTTCATGCAGTTGTTTTATTTTCACATAGCTTTAACTTCTCCATTTGGCTGGATAATTCTAGTTGTTGCATTGTTTTGTGCCGTATTTGTTTTAGTGACAAAGCCTATCATGACTTTTACAATCGGAATCAAACGAGCAATAGGCAATGCGTTGTCTAAGGTTGTACCACCTAAAGTTAGCCGTCAATTTGATTTTTCACTGGAAATGATTGCTCAGCAGAATCAATCAAATCCTGTTGAATTGTGTGTTGGTTAAACCTTATTTTTTGGTTTAAGCGTTGCTCTTAAAGCAATATTGGAATACATAGGATGGGGTCTAGCTTTGTTTATCATCCCCCGTTAACTGAACCCAAAATGCGCAATAAAAAACGCGCCCTTTATGCACGTCAGCCAAAATTTTGGCGAGCGGTGCGACGCGTATGTTACACGAATCATATCGGTCATGTTACATGCTTGCAATCAAAAATAAGGCAAAATTGAAAATAAATGCGATTTTTATTTTGGCCTCATTTTTGAACCTCGTATGTTAATGCAAATCAGAATATCGCATCAACGTTTGCTGAACGTTTCCTTGAACAAATGCTTTAGGGACATCAGGGGGTGGTGATAGAGCATTCGTGGGCCGGCGTATCGCATCACTTGGCTGATTTGTTCGCGGAGTTGGGGTTTGTAGCAGTGAATTGCACATTGCTTGCAAGTGGATTTGTCATCACCGAAGGGGCATTTGTCCAGACGACTGTGAGCATAGCTTTGGAGTTGGGCACATTCGTCGCAGAGCTTGCCCTTGGCTGTGCCATGCTTCTTTTGGCAGTAGAGCTTGAGCATTGCAAGGACCATCTGTTGTTCATAACGAATACTCATGGGACAAAATCCATTGGTCAGAAGGTGTGAAATTGTATTTCATTGTAGCGGCCAACATCCGGAGATTTTTGAGCCAGGTCAATGTTCCATAAAAAAACCCACGACGCTGGGCCGTGGGTTTTATTTGTTCGTGTGCCAGATTCGGCTTTAGCGGGTGAGGGTGATGGGGCTAAAGGCGGTCTGGGTGTTGATGGCTTTATAGCCGACGGTGCGGATAGTTTTGAAATTATCAGGCAGGACGGTTTCAAGATTTTTCTCGCCGATTTTCAGCGTGATTGTTTTCGCATCCAAGTCTACAGTCACCACCACGTTGATTTTCTGGCCTTCGGTGATGGTGGCCTTAATGCTTTTGTTGTGTTCCTTACTTCGAACATCAATGTAGTGTGAACGTCCGCCGATGAAGGTTCCTGCGGTAATGATGTTACCTAGTCCTTCACTGGCACCTAGCAGTAGGAAGCCGTTGCGTGCGCCAGCATTCTTGCGGGTGGATTGGTAGCTTAGCGAGAAGGTTACTTTGCCAGAGGTGATGGGTTCCTCGAGCTTGGTGAGTACAGTACCGCCTTTTGGCCCGTCACTTAGTAGTTGCAGTCCCATTTCGTGTTTTGTGAGTGTGGCATTTTTGACCAGCTTGGCATCAGGTGTGATTTTGATGATGGTGGGTTCTGATTCTGCTTGTGCGGTGCTTGCAGAAAACAATCCCATGCCTATAACAGCGATGACGAGTCCGGACCATTTGTTGTGATGATGCATGTTTGTATTCCTTTAGATGGGTGTGATGAAAATGAAAGTGATTGGCTTTAGCGGGTGATGGTGATGGGGCTGAAAACGGTTTGGGTGTTGATGGCTTTATAGCCAACGGTGCGGATGGCTTTGAAATTTTCAGGCAGGACGGTTTCAAGATTTTTCTCGCCGATTTTCATCGTGATTGTTTTCGCATCCAAGTCCACGGTTACCACAGTATCGATTTTTTGATTTTTGATGGTGGCGTCCTTGAGCATTTTGTTGTGTTTACTTCGAACATCGATGTAGTGTGCCTGTCCGCCGATGAGGGTTCCTACGCTAATGATGTTGCCTAGTCCTTCACTGGCACCGAGTAATAGGAAGCCGTTGCGTGGCCCATTGTCCTTGCGGGTGGCCTTATAGCTTAGCGAGAAGGTTACTTTGCCAGAGGTGATGGGCTCGTCGAGCTTGGTGAGTACAGTGCCGCCTTTTGGCCCGCTGCTTAGTAGTTGCAGTCCCATTTCGTGTTTTGTGAGTTTGACGTTTTTGACCAGCTTGGCATCAGGTGTGATTTTGATGATGGTGGGTTCTGATTCTGCTTGTGCGGTGCCAGCCGAAAACAATCCCATGCCTATAACAGCGATGACGAGTCCGGACCATTTGTTGTGATGATGCATGTTTGTA
>JAESSU010000392.1 GCA_016763955.1 Phycisphaeraceae bacterium
CAAGGGAATGCAGGCTGCCATCGTCACCGCATCCTTGCACGCTTTGTTTCACACAGCAGTGGATTTGAATCTAACCCTAGTTGATCTGATGACACGCTTTAATCGGTATCTCATGCAAACGCTGCCCAACGAATCATTCGTCACCGCAAACATGATGATTTACGATCCGGTCGCCCACATGTTAGAGTCTTGAAACGCAGGACATCCCCCTGCCATGGTGCTCAAGCCTGACGGGAGCGCTCGCAAATTGTCCATTGGCAAACACGCGCCGCTGGGTTTTATCACCACGGAATATCAATCGGAAACCGTCACATTAGATAAAGACGAATTACTCTGCCTCTACACCGATGGCCTAACCGAATCAATCGACGAATCAGACACCATGCTTCAGATCGATGGTGTCCAACAGATGCTCCAAAAAGTCTACAAAGACAGCGGCAATGAATCGACCCAAACCTTGCAAGACAAGTTCACGCGATTGCTCGATGAATATGAAGGCAACGCCATACGAACCGACGACCGAACCTTTCTACTACTTAAAGCACGGTGAGCATTTCAAGAAAATAATTTCCACGCCCGGCACCAAGCGCCCGCGGGAATCCTTGGGCTTCCAGCGGCTTTTTTTCAGGTAAAAGCCGCCGGAAGTGACGCAGTCAATTCCTACGGGGAAAAATTATTATGCAAAACGCTCTACGCATCAATCATACGATGTCGGTCTCTGTGCCGAGTGCGATAGATTATTAAAGCGTGTGGTAGCCCCGCTAAATTGCAGATGCACTGAACCGGTCGGCCCGTTACGTTGTTTGGTGATGATGATTTCTGCTGTGCCCACTAGTTCCGGATGGGCTTGTTTCCAGTCTTCATCTGCGTTGTGATAATACTCTTCACGGTGAAGCATCATCACCACGTCCGCATCTTGCTCGATACTACCTGATTCACGCAGGTCAGCCATGCGCGGGCGGTGGCCTTCACGGTTTTCCGAAGCACGGTTAAGCTGACTTAGACACACCACAGGGACATTTAAGTCGCGAGCCAAGGCTTTAACGTTACGTGAAATGCTCGAAACTTCCTGTTGACGTGATTCAGAGCCTGGATCACTCATCAGTTGCAAGTAGTCGATAAAAATCGCTTTAATGCCATAGCGTGCAGCTAGGCGACGCGCTTTAGCACGCAGGCCAAGGATCGACAAGCCCGGCGTGTCATCAATATACAACGGTGATTCGGAGAGATTGGCACAGGATTCTTGCAACTGCATAAAGTCATCGCTGGAGAGCATTCGCTTGCGAATTTTTTGCGAGTCCACGCCGGAGTTTGAGGACATCAGACGTTCAGCGAGCTGTGCTCGACCCATTTCAAGGCTAAACACAGCAACAGGTTGCTTGTTGTTCACGGCAATATGTTCCGCCATGTTTAGCGCAAGCGCGGTCTTCCCCATAGAAGGCCGTGCAGCTAAAACAATCATCTCACCGTTTTGCAAACCACTGGTCATTTCGTCGAACTCGTAGTAACCGGTCTCAATGCCGGTAATGGATCGACCATCGTGAGCGTCGATACGGTCGAGTGCTTCTTCGAGGAGTTGTTTAAGCAGGACCGCTTCGTTGGTATTGCCGTTTTGTCGGAGATTAAAAATCGCCTGTTCTGCAAGATCGACCTGATTGCCAACTGCTTCAGCGGTGTGGTAGGCCTTGTGCAAAATGTCGGTTGCCGAGCCAATGAGTCCGCGTAGGATCGCTTTGTCACTGACCATTTTTGCATAGTACGGCGCGCTCAATGCAGAAGGCACAGCTTCGACGAGTTCGACAAGGTATTGCACCCCGCCGGTAGATTCGAGTTGGTTCTGATCATCAAGTCGTTGTTTTAGATGCACCAGATCGACGGGCTCTGCTTTGTCGTAGAGATCGACAAGCGTTTTGTAGATTACGCCATGTGAAGCTTTGTAGAAATCCGACTCGCCGGAGATGATCTGCACAACCTCGCCGATCATTTCGGAGTCTAGAATCATCGACCCAAGTAGCGCACACTCTGCTTCATAAGCATTGGGGGGCAGCTTATCGAAAATCTTCGACAAGTCGATATCGGGCTTCTGATCGTCTTTTTTGTATCGTTTTTTCTCACTCATAGGAACGTGACAGGATACACGATTTGTACCCTGTCATTCACGTGGTTTTATACAAATGCCAGATAATCCACAGATCATCCCCGTTTTGCCAAAGCACTCTTTTATCTTTAACACCAAGGCACGAAGGTCACAAAGGACACAAAGTTTAAGACATTTGATTTTTCTTCTTAGTGACCTTGGTGTCCTTCGTGCCTTCGTGTTAAAACTTGGCCCACCCATTCCAATCAAAGGCAATATTAACTTGGGCTTGCTTAACCATCGATTGCAACTGACAATACTTGTTTCCACGACACGATTTTGACCGCACGAGACTGAAAACGATATGCAATACACACCGCAGACAATCGAACCCCGTTGGCAAGCCTACTGGGAACAGAACAAAACTTTCAAAGCACACAATCCCGGTGACAGCGATTTTAATCCTGACCAACCCAAATATTACGTGCTGGACATGTTCCCCTATCCTTCAGGCATTGGCCTGCATGTGGGGCATCCACTGGGCTATATCGCAACGGACATCGTAAGCCGTTACAAGCGAATGCAAGGGTTTAATGTGTTGCATCCAATGGGGTTTGATGCCTTTGGTTTGCCTGCTGAACAGTATGCAGTGGAAACGGGCGTGCATCCGCGTATCACCACGGAGCAAAATATTGCCAACATGGTTCGGCAGCTTAAGCAACTGGGTTTAAGCTATGACTGGGATCGAAGCATTTCCACCACGGATGTCGATTATTATAAATGGACACAATGGATTTTCTTGCAACTATTTAATAGTTGGTTCGATCCAACTCAGCAAAAGGCCCGCCCGGTGACGGAGTTAGTCGCCCTGCTTGAAAATGAAGAAGCCTACGTTAACGCGAGCGGCGAATTGCAACTTGCCCAAGCCCAAGGACTCGCAGGCCTAGAAGGCGAC
>JAESSU010000004.1 GCA_016763955.1 Phycisphaeraceae bacterium
CAATGCCTTCATTGCGGAAGTTGCGGTTGATTTCAAAGACCTTAGGCAAGCCGCCAACGAGCAGACGCTTAAGATAAAGTTCCGGCGCGATGCGCAGGTAAAGATCCATGTCCAAAGCATTGTGATGCGTGGTAAACGGACGTGCTGCAGCGCCGCCAGCAACGGGCTGGAGCATGGGCGTTTCGACTTCTAAAAAGCCTTCGCTTTGCATGACGTTGCGGACTTGTGAGACGATGTTAGAACGCTTTTGGAACGTTTGAATCACCTTCGGATTCGCATACATATCCATGTACCGCTTGCGATAGCGAGTCTCAGGGTCTTGGAGGCCGTGGAACTTGCCAGGGGGTAATGCTAGGGACTTGGTGGCGAGTTGAAAGCTTTTATCGCCGGTGGCCCATGCGGTGATCTCGCCGGTTTTGGTCATGGCTAGCGGGCCTTGAGCGACAACGATATCTCCTAGATCGACGAGCTTTGCGAGCTTAAAGCTAGGGAGGTCGATTGCTTTTTTACTCACTGCGATTTGCAGGTCACCTGATGCATCACGCAGACGCATGAAGATCAAGTTCCCCATCACGCGGTGTTGAATGATCCGGCCTGCGACTTTGACAATCGGGCGGTTGTCATTGCTACTGTCTTCTTTATAAGCAGCATCCGCAGCGGCATCATATTTTTTAAACGCATTTTGTAGACTCATAAGACCATCGACACGCTGACCAAAAGGGTCTACATCGAATTCATCACGAATGCGTTGGAGTTTTTTGCGACGATCTGCGAGCAGGCCGTTGGCTTCTTGTGGATCAAGTTCAGTGGCTTCTTGAGCAGGATTCGCTGGCTGGTCGGACATGGTGTGAGACTCCAAGGTCTTAAATAAAACATTCTGTATCGAAGGTAAGACAGAAAGGATAACGGATGATGCGTGTCAATGAAAAAAGACGCGGACCTTATGGGCCGCGTCTTTGGGAATTTTGTGCAATGGTGATGAGCAGTCAGGTGACTGGCTGATCCCTTGTCTTTATTTAGCTGCTGCGGCTGCTTTGGCTTGTGCGATTGCTTCAGCTTTAGCAGTCTTCTGACTACCGGTGACAACCAAAGCGTGTTGCAGGCCGCGACGACGGTCACGCAGACGACGGCTCTTGCCAACGCGGTCACGTAGGAAGTAGAGCTTGGCACGGCGAGCATCGCCATGACGCTTGATTTCAATTTTGGATATCTTAGGGCTATGCAGTGGGAAGATCCGTTCGACACCTTCGTTAGCCACGATGCGGCGAACGGTGATGTTGGAGTTTAGGCCACGGTTTTCTTTTTTGAGAACCACACCGCTGAAAATCTGGATACGTTCCTTGCTGCCTTCGATAATGCGGTAATGCACATCAATGGTATCGCCGGGATTGATCTCAGGAAGATCGGTGCGGAGCTGAGATTGTTCAAGTTGTTCAATGATGGGATGGCTCATAGCAGGCCTCAATCAAGTAGGGTTAATTTAGTTTCGAGTCGGGTAATATAACAGCTAGGCAAGCAGGATGCAAGGGCAAGGATGTCGGGTTTCGTGATTTGGGGTTTAGAGTTCGGGGTTTAGATTTTTAAGCGGGAATCAACATCATAAGTACGTTTTTGTTTTGTGTATGTAAAGCACTTTGAAAAAACAGTTTAAGGTATTAATGTAGATGGCGATGGCCCTGATGTCCTAAACCTGCTCTTGGATCACGAAAACGGTCTTTTGTGTTACCTGACAACCTTTTTTAGCAGTTTGGTTAAGCCGTTGTTGATGACTTGGTCCCAGCCCATTTTGTCAGCGAGTTTCGTTCCTGAGGTGAGGAGCTTTTTACGCTGAGCATCGGTTTTGGGGATATCAGCAACAAGCTGGCTGGCAATGCGAGCAGCCTCTTTTAACTCGATTTGCGTGCGCTGGGCTGCACCAATTTCCAATAACTCACTGATGGGCTGATCGGAACAGGGCAGAGAATAGTTGCCGACGATCACGTTGGGGACGGTCTTACCGCCTGTGTGTGTTGGACAAAGCCTGCGCAACCGCAAGCATCGGAGATCACGCAGATCGCCCCACATGCAAGAGGTTCAAGTGGGCTAATGCCAAACGGTTCGTAGTCGGCAATGCCAAATTCCACATCGACTGCGATGCGCAAGGCCGACATGTCCAAATCTTTTGGACAGTAGGGGCCCACAAGGTCCGTTCCCCAGCCGAACTGGTTGACGAGGACGACTTTGATGTATTTGTGTTCTAGATTGAATTGTGCGGCATCGCCGGCCAATCCGATTTCCGGGCCGCAGAGATCGGGATAGCCTTCTTTGTGATGTAAGGGCCAGCCGTAGCTCTCGAACATGTGCTTGACATCTTCTTTGCTGCGTGTTCCGCCAGCGGAGGTCAGGATGTAAAGCACTGCTTTTTGGTTGGCTGCTTCGAGCTGGGGTTCCATTTCATGGCAGACTTGCAGGTCTCGCCAGATGGCTTTGGAGATCACCGGGCGAGCGACGTGGGTCATGAGGATGTCGGGTGTGAATCCCAGGAGTTTTTGGCTGTACTCCTGAAGTTCACGTCGGCATTTATTTTTGAGTTTCAAATCGACTTGATGTGCAGGCAGGCCGTTGTAGACCAAGGTCACATCTTTGTCATCAAAATCTTCGCTGAGAAATTTGATTTCATCGCGCGTTCGGTCACCGACAGCAATAATGCCATCAAGTAGGTGGGTTCGCTTAACGAGTGCATGACGCATCATGTCATCGAGATTGCCAAAGACATCTTCGACGTAAAGACCTTGAGCTTTAGCAGCATCTAGGACGCTGTAGAACATGGTGTCATGGCCGGGGTGAACTTCGCAAAGCCTTCTAGCCGTGGGGCATTCATGGGCATGGTAAATGGTTCTGAATTTTTCACCGCCATCAAGGATGCATTTAAGTGCAGCGGGCATTCCCATGAATTCATGTGAGAATAGCACGCAGGGGAAGTCTGATTCGGGGAGCAGGGCGTTAAGTGCATAAAATGCAGGCTCTGCGATGCGGACATATTCTTCGTAATCCCAGCTTGATTGATAGCGGGCGCTGTCTAAGCCGAACTCTTCCCAGAGTCTTGCTTTAAAGACGTTGGTGCGTTGTTCGTTGACGGTGGTGACATCAATGAGCAGGACTTCGGCTTCACCCTTACGGTTTTGTGAAGGCTGATCATAATGACGTGTGCCATAGGCAAAGGACACGCCAAAGGCCCATTCGATGGGTTGGAATTTTGCAGCAAGTCCTAGTTCGTCAATGCCGTCAATGCTTGAGTAGAGGACTTTGCCCATTTCACCGAGTCGTTTGCTGGGATTGGGCACATGCACGTTGGCTCCCATAGGGCCAATGAGGATGGATCGGTTGACTCGTTTTTTGTACTGGGGACTGGTCATCAATCCTTCGAGTACGGTGCCGATGCCGCCGATTTGTTCGACTGCTTCATGTGTGACATGCGCGAGGGTGTAGCCTTTGGTGATTGTCTTGGATTTTGATTTTTTGTTGGGGGCTTTGGGTGTGTTTTTTGTTGAAGATTTTTTGGCAGCCGACTGTTTGGCTGATGACTTGGCCATGTTTGAGTCCGTTCATTTCTGGTTAACCTGGAGGCAGGTCCCCGGGGTCGATTGCGGGGGGCATTGCCTGTGGGGAGACTGTGGATTGAGCTTTTGCTTTGCGAGCGATGGTTGCGTTACCGCGTGACATGGCGATGACGCCTGTGCGGGCCATTTCGATGATGCCAAAGGGCTTGATCATGTCGATGAAGCCTTCGATTTTTTCTTCGGTGCCTGACATTTTGATCATTAACTGATCGGTGCTGACATCGACGATTTGTGCGCGGAAGATGTTGGCTAATTCCAAAATCTGTGTGCGGTGCGTGGCTGGGCCGTTTTCACCTGCGGAACTCACTTGTACGAGCATTAGATCGCGTTCGACAAATGCAGCGTCGAGATAGTCCACGATGCGAACCACTGCGATGAGTTTTTGAAGTTGTTTACGAACTTGCTCAAGCGTGGCATCATCGCCATTGACGACGATGGTCATTCGTGAGAGTTCAGGATTTTCGGTTCTGCCGACCACCAGTGAGTCAATATTGAACCCGCGAGCAGCAAACATACTCGCAACCTGTGCAAGGACCCCAGGTTCATTGGTGACTAGGGCGGCAATTACGTGACGATAGATCGATTTTTCGACATTACTCATAATCAGCATAGGATAACCGTTTAGCCCGCAATGATAAAGTTCATCCATTGGGTGAAAGTAGGTGCATCGTAAAACGGTTGATATTTAAGATTTTATAGAGAAATGCCAACTCATTGGCCAAAGGGTTTAAGAGCCAGTGATTTGATTTTTTGGAATACTGAGTCTTGTTTTTTTGCGTTCTTGCGAGACCTTTTGGCCGCTAATTTGCTCACAGGGTTGGCGTGGCGGTTTTTGCAGCGTTGGATCGGGATGTACTTGTCGA
Source organism: Phycisphaeraceae bacterium (assembly GCA_016763955.1). Taxonomy (GTDB): domain Bacteria; phylum Planctomycetota; class Phycisphaerae; order Phycisphaerales; family Phycisphaeraceae; genus UBA7800. Next base: position 4,463 of record JAESSU010000004.1, read on the forward strand.
TGTAGGTCAATACCAAAATTTCGTAGACCTGATCGTTGACATTGATGAGCTCAATGGTACACAAAGTTGTATGTGTCCGGCTGGTCAAAGCCATTAATTCGCCGATGAAGACGGAGGATATGTTACTGACATGTGAAAAGTCTAGAATCAGTTGGACTTTTTCATTTGCTTCAACGGCTTGGTTGAGATCATTGAAAATAGTGTCCATGTCATCACGAGCGACTAAGTGCTCAATTAAGAACTCACAACGCACTGAGTTGTCTTTGTGCGTTAATTCAAATATGCGTTTCGGATTCACGTTATAAATTCCCCGGACCAACGCCTTTTTTGGGCGCGGCTTTCCTTTATTATCCATGATTTTCCGGATCTCTCTCTCTGCCCCACGCTCATACATCCGGTGTATATGAGTTGGGAATGATGCTCCACAGGCTGAGGCCTATTTAGAGCATGCGATAACCTTATTGTATTCACGCAAGTGGCCTGATGTAAAGCAATTGCTCATAAAACTCTACCGATTAGCTAATTCACAGCAGCGTGAGAGGGCGTGAAAATTTTATAACAAAAGTGATTCAAAAGACTTGGCGGTCTATTGAGGCCTGCTCGATGTCTTGGGTCTTTGAATCTTGAGGGGGTGCTAATGATCCGTCGTGATGATGCAACAGGTCTGGGAAATGGATGTGATGAACCATGGACATGATGCGGGTAATCATGGTCGGGTGTGTTTGGCCTGCGGCATAGCGTAGTTCATTAAGGCGACTTACCGGATTACATTCATGGTCTTTAATCCGATGAACGGGGAAGTATTGGGTAATCTGTGTGAGTTCGAGAATTTCATAGACTTGATCGTTGACCTGTGCGAGTACAATTTCGCCTTTATTTTGTAAGGTTCTTTGACGTAAATCCATTAAAAAGCCTATAAAAATTGATGAAATGTGGTTCACGTTTTTGAAATCAAGAATCAATTCAATGCCCGGATGGGTGTTAACACGTTGGTCGAGGTATCGGAAAATAATAAGCATGTCCGAACGAGCTGTGAGATGGTGATCTAAAAACTCACAACTGGTGATGTTGGCATGAAATTGGACATCAATCAGCGGCTTTTGCGTCATTATAGTTGCCCTGTTTATTGTGATATCGCTCGAGACTCAACCCTCAATATCCTTAGTCAAACCGATGGGGCATAAAACAAATCCTCAAAAGTTAGTAAAAATGATCGAATGCGTGAAATGATGTAAAAATCAACTGAAATAAACGACCGATGGACGCTTCCAAAACCTCTAGAAAGTAACAACTTTTATTTTATGCAGTCAAAATATTAGAGTCAACAAAAAGATGAAGTTCACTCTTGTTTGATTCTTTTTAATTCTTGTCTAAGGCTGATGTTGGTGTGGGATCGGTTTAATGATGTAAAAAAAAACGCTTCACCGTTGGGTGAAGCGTTTTCGTTAATGGCCAGACCCGGACTTGAACCGGGGACACCGGCATTTTCAATGCCGTGCTCTACCAACTGAGCTATCTGGCCGTTGGCACTAAGCGTCTTCAATACATTTTGCGAATGCCAAGTTTTTGTGCTTAGTGCTGTGTTTCTTTGATGTCGCGATAGGTGATCAATTTTTACGAAAGAAAAAAATGCGTTAAAACAGTATGTGATGCAATGGGGTTGGATCAAAAAAAAACGCATCTCTGAAAATACAAAACGCGGTTCTTTTTTAGAGTTGCAGTATTTTTCGCGATTGTGTAGCACTGATTAGTTGGCCTTTTTATTTCACCTTGCGAATCTCAATGGCTGTGATTTCCATCAGAGCTTTGGCTTGGGGCTTCTGAGAACCCATGTAAATTTCGACCTTGTCCAGACCTTCGCTTTTCTCAGCGTCGGCCGTGTAGATCAAGTCGTTATTGTATATGAACTCAATTTTGCCATCAGTTTTTCGGATGCGATAGACCGCAGGGTATTCGACTTTGATGTTCCCTTGTTCGACTTTGAACTTGGGTAAGTTGGATGAGATATAGGCCTGGTCGCTGTTGCGAGGTGTGAGGTTTATTTTGCCGTGATCCCCCGATGCACTGATGAAAAATGCGACCCAACCGCCTGCTGTGTCTACCTCCAGTCGTTTGATGTGGAAGACGATTTCTTGTCCTTCAACTAGTTTAAGGGTATCGCCGAATTGGACTTTGCCGCCTTTGTGGCTCTTGCCCATACCGAGGGTGAAGGTGAAGCCGCCTTGTCCGTCTTCAATTTGCGAAGCGATGTCGGAGTCTTTGGCGGGGAGCGTTACTGTGGAAGGATCCCCCTTGGTTTTATTGAATGTGGTGCTGGCATAGGTGGTGACTTTCTGGATCAGATCACCTAATTGAAGTTCAGTTTTGAGAGCCACGGGCTTGCTGTAGTCCCATGGTTTTTCAGCGGTACCGCCATCTGCATGAACCAGCAGGTTACTGTATTGAATCTGGTCTGAAATTTCCCATGCACCTTGTTTTTCCATGACGGTTTCGTCGTTGCGGACGATTCGGAAAGCAGGGGTGCCATTGACCAGTGGGACGGAGAAGGAAGTGATGCCTGCGGGGGCATCTTTGCGATACGTCTTACCATCGATGGTGATTTCTAATGTGCCGGGCGCTTTGAGGAAACCGAGCAGTTCGATTTGATTCTGCGCTTCACCGAGTAATTTAAATGGCTTGGCCTGATTGGCAGATGAGGGGCTGGCGGTGGTGGGTTGAATGCGATGGAAGTAGTACAACGCATCACGGACGATGTTCGGCTGCTTGCCGGTTTTAAACCAACTGACATAGTAGGCTGACAGATCATAGAAGCTTCGACGGGTGTGGGTCGAAGGCGCGATTTCGGAGGCTTCGGAATAGTCGTTCCATGTGATAAGTTGCGCCCAGTCTGCATTGGCATCCAACGCGGTGTGCCACATTTCCCGGAAGAGAGCTGAATTGCGAGATTCTGCGCCATAGAAATTCTTGGGCCGAAAATCTTGCGGGCGAACGGGGGCCATGAATTTCAGGCCATGTCGATCCACGGTTTCCAGTTGTTGGCGTCGCCAGTTGTGTTGTTCGTCGTAGGTGCTGGTTCCCCAATCAGAGAAGCCGTAGGAACTTTCAGCGTAGTCGCTGATATACTTCCACCAAGCCTGGAAGGTGGGCCAGAGAGCGACCTTGACGCCTTGTGTTTCAAGTTGTTGTGTGACACTAGCCCAGTAAGCAGGGGGTTGGGATTGACCGTTGTATGCAGCGATAACGAGTCGCCCATCGGCTAGCCGATACAGAGCAGAGTTGTCTGCGATCTGCATGATGGCAGGCACGAGCTCATCAGGATGAGACTTAAACCCAGCTGTCATGTCAGGCATGAGCAGGATTTTAAATCCGTTATCAACCTGCTTGACTGCTTCGAGCATCAGTAGTAATTTTTTCCAGTGCTTGCCCTGACTTGGTGTGGAGAGCATGTTAAAGCTAAACCCGTCGACACCGAGTTGTGATGCCATGCGAATTTCTTCTTTGAGATCGGATAGAACCCAGTCTTGTTCCATCCGTGGCAAGCGGGGTAAGGGACGTTGACGGATGTACCCACCGTAAGACCGGTGCTTATTATTTTCCCCCTTGTCGGTCAGAAAACCGAGTTGGTAGTAATCACTTTCAGGGTCTTTGTTGTCGATGGAGATTGGGAACGGGCTAAAGTAGTGGATGAAGACTTTTTTCTGTGACTGTTGCAATGTGGTTATGGGGGCCCGGTCAAAAGGCCATTGCTCAGTGGACTGTGCAAACGTACTGGCACTGGTGATAAGCAGTAGTAAGAGAGACATTTTGAGAGTGTGGTTCATTGTTGAATTCCGGGGTTTGATTTTAGTTGAACCTGTTATACGTATCGCGTCTATCTTTGTACGCGTCGGACGGTTCATAAGACTTTGTCGCGTTTGTGTTCGCGATGTAAGTCACGCACGATTTTAATCGTGAATGGTATTAGTGATTCCAAGAGGCTCGTCATCACTGATCTGTGTACTTGGGGGGCAGCGGTGGGTTACCAAAAATACTTTACTTTGATACCCGGTGACCAGATGCTGCGGGTGTCCCCATCATCAAGATTGAGCGGGCTTTGAGCTATGCGGGCAATGTCGGTGAAGGTGGCTACGTGCCCGTCTATGTAGACGATGTTGTTGTAGCTTCGTTGATGAATGCCGGGTTTATAGGTGCCGCCATTGACTGCCGCAGCTCCAATATAGCTTGAGGTTTTGGTCCATGAAGAGCTGGCTTGGAAGATTGTCGACGATGCGTTGTACCCCGCTTCGGTGAACATGAGGGTTTTACCGTGTATGGGCATTTCGTCGATACGTACCCAGTTGGGGCTAAAAGGATACGCACCTGGACCAAGACGGAATGACATGCCATAGTTGGGCCAATTCTTTAAACCCAAAACCGAGATCACAGGATGCGACGGGCAGACCAGTTGCATATTGTCGCCAATTTCACCCCATGTACGTGCTTCACTATTATTGGTCATGTAGGGGCGGAGCTTGGCGACCCATGTGCTATTGGGGATGCCGCCAGCAAGTTGGATAACACTGAAATAATCCTTGTTGTTTTGTACATATATAATCTGCGATAAACCGATCTGCCGCAGTTGTGATTGGCATTGGGTTGCCTTGGCTTGTTCGCGAGCACTGGCTAGTGCAGGCATGAGAATGCCAATGAGCAAAGCAATGATCGAAATCACGACTAGCAGCTCAATGAGTGTAAAGGCAAGACGTTGTTTGTGTGCGGCGATGTTCATGATTTTGATCCTGTGTGGGTTTGAGATGAGATCACTGTTGTGTCTTGCATAAATGGGTGTTACCCGGTTTCCATGTGGCACGGATGCCCAGACTCACCGGTGGGATGTGGGGGGATTCGATCTGGTGACAAAGTTGGCGAATGGTCAGTGAGGCAAAACTTTCCGGGTCAAATTCCATGACACTCCAGTTCGCTGACTGTGGCAGGTGGTAACCGCGATTGCTCAGTGTGATGATGGCGATATCCTTGCCGGGGGTCAGCCCTTCAAGTGCCAAGGCTTCAGCGACACCTACAAGTACCATGTCATTGGCCACATAGATCGCGTCGATTTTCCCATTGGCTTTGGCTAGCAGGTCACGGGTGGCTTGCATGCTCGACGCGACGCCCATATCCGAACTGTAGACGCAGTATTGATCACAGAGGTCCGCCTGCTGCATGACTGCTTTGTGAATACGGTGTTCAATATCGCATGCTTGAGATTTGCGCATGGCGATTGTGCCGATGCGTTGGTGGCCGAGTTCTACAAGTTTCATCAAACCAGATTCACATGTGTTGGCAGTGTCGATGTGGATGGTGGGATGCAGGTTAAAATCACCGGATCCCATGTTGTGAAAAAGGTATGAACAGTTGGAACCCGCAAGCTTACGTGCTGCCAGAAAAGTGTCTGCATACTGTGATCCGACGAGGAATCCATCATCGCTTGCATGTCGCAGTTGCTGGGCCATCGCTTCTGTGGAGATGGCAACCTCAGAGCTGACCACCTGTGAGTGGAGGGTCATGGTGTGTCCAGCTAATTGAGCGTGGCGCATGAACGTCATCAGCACGACATAGGTGGTGCTGTGTGGTGGTGAGAGTTGCCAGTCTGTCCACAAACCGATGCGCAGTGATTGACTAATCGACTTGTGTTGAGGCAAACTTTTCAGGTTATTGGATTGTAGATCCAAAAACAGCAGTTCGTGCGTCAGGCCAAAGGTTCGAGACTCGGTCGCATCGGCCCGGTGACTGTGCACACGTCGAACATACGTGCCACTCCCCTGACGTCGAATCAGAACACCTTTGTCGGTGAAAAAAGTAATCGCTTCGCGAACCTGTCGACGCGTGAGTCCCAATTCGTTTGCAAATTCTTCTTCCGGTCGAACCTTGGCTCCGACACAGGTGGGGGGCTGAGAGAGAAGCCAGCTCATCTCGTTAATGAGATCCGCTATGAGTCGAGCATTGCGCTCTGATTTGTTGGTCGCCAGAGGCAGATTTGTAGCTAGAGACTGTGACATTATTTGAGATTCCTACGCAATAGAGGAAGGTGAGGTCGTCACTGAATGATACGGAACAATTTTGTACAAATCAACAAATAGGTACAAAAAATATTTTTGTAAAAAATAAGACCAGTTTCAAAAAGGGTTTATGTTTGGTATAATTGAGGATGGGGCAAGGTTCAAAAATCAGAGATGTACGCCAATAAAAAAAAAACGCTTCACCGTTGGGTGAAGCGTTTTCGTTAATGGCCAGACCCGGACTTGAACCGGGGACACCGGCATTTTCAATGCCGTGCTCTACCA
>JAESSU010000393.1 GCA_016763955.1 Phycisphaeraceae bacterium
TGCGTTAAACCATAAAAACCCAAGGCAAGCGCCCGTCATCGCGCCTGCGACAATGGCTAGTTCATTACTTAATGGGATGTAAGGCAAGAGCAAACTTTTTGCATCACTTTCATCACCCGCAATCAGGCAGAGGATCATAAAAGCAAAACTAATCAGTGCCATGATCCCGCTAGCAAGGCCGTCCAACCCATCGGTGATGTTTACAGCATTGGAGGTGCCTGCAATGACAAATGCGGTGAGTCCGACAAAGGCCCATGCGCCTAGGATGATTAGGTTGTCTGAGGGGATCCAATGGCTGCCATCCCATTGCCAACTTTTCATTAGGGGCAGCGTTAGACTTCGGCTCATGCTTAGGATGTCACTGTCGCCGACATTGCCCCATTTGGTATCACCGTAGTGATGAATGAAGATGCCTAGCAGGACACCTAGTGCAAGTTGGAAGACGAGTTTTTCCCATGAATACAGGCCACTTCGTGATCCTGGCGCGCGGCGGGCTGCGGTGAGTTTAAGCCAATCGTCAGCGCCTCCTAAGACTGCGAGCCAAAGCAGGCAGATGATTGCCATGCGCACATAGAAGCTACTCATGTCTGCAAATAAGACTGTGGTGAGTAGGATTGAACCGCAAATCACAATGCCCCCCATGGTGGGCGTATTGGATTTATCTTTCATCAGTTCGTTGAGGTCTTTGTTGTGAAATTCGGGATTGTCGCCGATTTTTTGTTTGAGCAGCCAGCGGATCGTGCTTTTGCCGGTGATCAAGACGAATACAAATCCGACAAGGACACTGACCACCGCGCGAAACTCGACATAAGTTAGGACACGGAAAAACCCAAAGAGTCCGTGCTCTACTAACCAAGGCTTTAGCATGTTGATGAGGTTGTAGAGCATGTGTGAGCGTTTGGTGATTCGTCATTGAAGTTAAAATTTTTGTGTCGTTGCCTAACTTACGCGGTGTTAGGTTCATTTGGATTGCGTGTCAGAGCAGGGATCAATCGTTCCATTGCAGTGTCACGCGAACCTTTAAGCAAAATGATATCAGTCTCGCGGACATCCTGTGCGATTTTAGTGGGTAAGGCATCATTCCATTGTGGATAGACCGTGAATTGCAGATCAGATTTGACACGTTTAATGCCTGTTGCAATGTGTGCTGCAAGCGGTCCGATGAGAATGATTTGATCGATTTTCGTGTGATAATTTTCTGCGATCCATTGACCTAATTCTTCATGGAGGCTTTGGGCTTTATCTGCGAGTTCTAACATGTCGCCGAGAATAGCAATGCGACGTTGTTCGTTATGGCGGCTGAAGTTTACCAGTGTTTTAATCGCTGCTTTGCTTGAGTCAGGGTTAGCATTGTACGCATCATTGATCAGTGTCATTGGCCCGTGTGTTTGTACTTGCAATCGCATGTTGGCACATTGGACACCGGTGAGTGTCTGGGCAAACTTCGGGGTGCTGATGTCGATGCATTGCCAGTTGGCAATGGGGAGTGCGCATAGTGCATTAAGCGCGTTATGTTCACCGATAAGTGGGATGGAAAAGCAGAGGTCTTGTACGTTCCAATTGCCAAAGACATCTTGTTCAAGCGAGTGTTGCACTTGAAAATCGATGCCTTGGGCATTGCTTGTGGATGAGGTTAGGACGTAGTCACAGCTGCCTGATTTCCCGATGCGTACGACTTGGCATTCGTTGGGGACATTGATTTGTTCAAGTAGGGGTTCGTCGCCTGGGATGATGGCTAGGCCACCGCGTGTGAGATATTGCAGGAGCGAAGCTTTTTCTTTGGCAATGGCTAAGCGGGATCCGAAGTTGCCGATGTGTGCGGTGCCAATGTTGGTAATCACGGCTGCATCGGGTCTTAGTAGGTCTGCGAGTTGCGCGATTTCACCGGGGTGATTACTGCCTACTTCGGCCACGACATAGCGGTCAGTTAGCGAGGTATTAAGTAATGTTAAGGGAACGCCTAGATGGTTGTTAAAACTTTTAGGGCTTTGATAACCACGGGATTGAAAACTTAGAGCTTGATGAATGATCTTGCGGGTGGTGGTTTTGCCATTGGAGCCTGTGACTGCAATGACTTTGATTCCTTTTTGTCGCAGGACACTTCGCCATGCACGGGCAAGGTCTTGTAACGCATGGCGGGTGTCATCGACAAGCAGCACCGGGACCAGTGGTTCTTTGAGTGTCTTTGCGGCATGTCGTTGATCGACAATGAGCATGGACGCACCTTGTTCGATGGCTGATCGTAGAAACGTATGGCCGTCAAAACGTTCACCTGCAATGGCAAAAAAAGCATCACCAGGTCCTACCGACCGTGAGTCGATGCTAATGTCCTGCACACCGACATCATCATTAGCGGGTGTGACGAGCCAATGTCCGTTGGTGATGGTTTGCAATTGCTCTGCTGTCCAGTGACTCATGCTTGGTTACTCAATTATAAAAAGATGTCTTCTGTGAACAATTTAGCAGCTTGCGCGGCTTACGTGTTTTGCCAGATAAGTCGCTGCGATTTTACGATCATCAAAGGGCAATTTTTGTGTGCCAACGATTTGGTAATCTTCATGGCCTTTGCCAGCGATAAGGACGGTGTCGTTTGGTGAAGCAAGTTCGATGGCTTTGGCAATGGCATGTTGGCGATCTTCAATGACTTGTACGGTGCAGGTGGTGTCGCTGGGGATGCCTGCTTGGATGTCTGTGAGAATTTTTTGAGGGTCTTGCGTCCGTGGATTGTCCGAGGTGATGATGACGGTATCACTGTACTGGCAGGCAATTTTCGCCATTTTAGGTCGTTTGGTTACATCTCGATCACCGCCACATCCAAAGACGCAGATGAGTTTACCTTTGCAAAGAGGGGCTACCGTGCTGAGCACATTTTTTAATGCGTCTTGGGTATGGGCATAGTCTACTAAAACGGTGGGGAGTGAGAGGTCATTGTCTACGGTCACTTTTTCTAGTCTGCCGGGGATGCCTTTGGGCTGTTCTAAAGTCGCGCGAATTTTGCGTGCGACAGCGGTGATGGTGTTGGCAGCAGCAAGGGCTTGGAGGGTGTTATAAAGATTGTGCTTGCCAATAAATGGCAGACGCAATTCATAACTACCCCAGGAACCATTGAGTCGTGCGCGACTGCTTGCGCTGGTCATTTCAAGGATGGTGGCGGTGCAGAAGGTTTCAGCATTTTCATCTGTTTGAATTTTGAGTTGATTGTCTGATTCATCTGTGACGCGACATGACAGGATGCGTGCTTTGCAGTTGGCTGTCATTTGTTTGCTGTAGGGATCGTCAATGTTAAGGATTGCCCAATCGGTGGGGCCAAGTGTTTGGAAGAGTTTAGCTTTGGCTTGGGCATAGTTTTCCATGTTGCCATGGTAGTCCAGATGATCGCCGGTGAGATTGGTGAAGATACCGACGTGAAAGTTCAGTGCGCTGATGCGATCTTGATCTAGTGCATGGCTAGAGACTTCAATGACTGCCGCGGTACAGCCGTTGTTCACCATGTTTGCTAGTAGTCGGGATAATTCAATGCATCCGGGTGTTGTTAATGACGCGGGGGATCGGTTGATACCGTCGTCGATTTCAATGGTGCCGATCATCCCGCACATGACACCTGACCTGCGGAGCAGTCGGCGGGTGAGGTATGCGGTGGTGGTTTTGCCGTTGGTTCCTGTGATGCCTACGAGTCTGAGTTTGCGTGATGGATGATCGAAAAAAGTTTCCGCGAGTTGGCCTGTGATTTTGTTATCAATTTTATCAGCCGTTAACCAAGTGATGTCTTGCGGGGCATCCTTGGGAATAGCTTGACAGAGTACTGCCACGGCACCTGCTTGGATCGCGCTGTCAATAAATGCTGAGCCGTTCGTTTCACTGCCACTGCGTGCGATGAAAAGACATCCGGGCGTGCAAAGGCGTGAGTCATCACAGATATCTGTGATATTCACTGTGTTGTCGTGGTAAGGTAGATCAATGGGAAGGTTGGAAATAAGTTGCGTCAAGTTCATGGTGCGTGCTTCTGCTCTGAGTCAATTTAAGTTAATTATTCAAGTCATGCTCTCTGATCTTCATTCTTATCGGCATAACGTATCCAATTGAATCAATGTATACCCATCGGAGATCATTTTGTTTGCGCAAAAAACGCATTGGAGGTCTAAAGCAAGTTGTCGCGTACACAAGCAACAGAACAAGCTCATTGACGAGGGTATACGGTGTTCACTGGCGATCTTGATAACGAGTCAGACAGATTTAGAGAAGTTCCCTTGATCGCTTATGAATGGCATTAAACAGCCTAGCATTGATCCCTAGTTATCCGGCGGGGCTTGCGTATTATGACCCAATCAAAGGTTACAAAGATCATTTTGATGCTGTGAGAAGATTTTTTTGAATACGACATTTGCTTAGATGACTGCTGTATTAAATAGTTGATTCGTAACAAGGGCAAGCCATCAGGGGAGGAAGGTTTTATGTCAATAACAATTAATAAAACGATCAATACGCTAAATGTCGGAGATCGTGAGCGACAAAAACTAGTGGATTACGTCAACGCGGCGGGGCTAGCTCAGGCAGCATCGATCATTGTTGATGAGGACCGTCGAAACCTTCGGGTTGATTTTCAGACCAAAGGCATCCAAATCGAAGTGATCTCAAGTGAAGGTCAGTCCGTTCGTTTTGATGCGATGGCACGTAATTTAAGTAATCGCGGGTTTGCTTTCTTCCATGGGCAATTCGTACACATGGACGCACGCTGCAAACTTTATTTACCCCAGAGCAATGATGATCAGGTTTACTGTATTGAAGGTCGTATCACACGCAGTCGTCATATCAGAGGATTGATTCATGAGGTGGTGATGGTTTTTGATCATCCGATTGATTTGACTCGTTTTGTGAAGCTCGGCTCGTCTCAATTTAAAAAGAATATGCTTGACCGTGGCGATGACCGGGCGGGCCATGTGATTGTGGCTGTCATGGGTGAACAAAAACGTGCTCTGAAGTCCGCGGTGACACCGAAAGTACTCGATGAACAGAATATCACCTTTCATCATGGATTACGCTTTTCTCCGGGCGTTGTTTGCGTGATCGGCCTGCCGTGCAAGGATGGGACACAGATCAATGCTATAGGACGCATTAGCAGTTGTGAGAAGCTTGATAAAGAGATCTACGTCATCAATGTCAAGTACGACAAGCCCGTTGATTGCTCCAATGTCATCACTTGGATGGACGATTGGGTGGATGTGATCCCTGATGCTCGCAAAGCATTGGTGATTGATGATGATCTTGATAGCAATCGGTTGTTGATTGCAAGATTAAAACAGATGGACATCAATGCCACAGCGGTGACCACGGGTTCAGAAGGTTATAAGATAATCAGTGAGCAGGATATTGATGTGATCATGCTTGATATCCACCTGGGCGAAGAAATGGGATATGACGTTTCGGTGAAATTGCGTGAATTGGGATATGAAGGCCCGATCGTGGCCATTTCTGCGGATGATTGTTTGTCCACTGAAGGCCATTCACTAGCTTCGGGTTGTAATACGTTTCTATCCAAACCGATCAAGCCTGAAGCATTGAAAGCAATTCTGGCCCGTCTATGGAACAGCCAGCAAGAATTGCCTGTGCTAGAAGATGTGATGGTCGGTTAATTAGGCTGACAGGGCGTGGCAGTCGTTTGGACGAACCCAAATGCTCGCGGGGCCTCGGTGTCCTTTGAGGGTCGTGAGGCGTTCGAGGTAGTTTTTCAAGGCACGTTCTTCAAAATTAATCAAAAATTCACGGGCAGCCGTGCGGTTGTGTTCACGAATAGCCTCGATGATCTGTTGCTTGGTTTTAACTTGCAGCATGTTGAATTTCCTTCCTGGGACCCTTTAGCGATGAGTTTATGCCTACCCCGGCTAAAGTTCATCGGTCGGATACTATTTATGGGCTCGCATCTCTTACTATCGGACGTATCCTCTGACCGATAACGTTTTTTTTGATTTTATTATTTTGGGTTCTCATATCCTGCGGTTTGTGAAGCTTATACCCCTCGTCAATGAACTTGTCCTGTACGGCCCCTTGGAAGCTTGCTTTAAGTCTCCAAATCGTTTCCGTCGCGGGCAAATGATACTTGATGGGTATACTTTGCCCGGTACTTTGTGCAGCTTGTAAGGCAATGATTCTCGCCTGAGAGTATGATGGTGTTTTGGAAAACTTAATCCACTTAGGAGTTTCATCAGATGCCCATTGTGATCCTTAGCCCGTTTAGTGGCCGGCCTGTAAAAATTCGTGACAAAGACATTGGACGCTCTGTACGTGATGAAGAAAATCGCGTGTTTTATGCGGTGCCTCGAAGTGATGGCGAAGGTTACTACGCCGCAATCACACGTAACGGTAGTGAAAAGGATGAGCAACGGTATCTTGCATTGCTCAAAAAGGATGCCACCGCAGATGTCCAAAAACGTGAAGAACTTGCGCAGCCGGTTCATAATGCAATGGGCAACAAACCCAAAGGCAGGCTCGGTAGGCGTGTGATATTCTTGGTCATTCTTGGGGTGCTGGCATGGGCTGCTTGGACTGGGAAAGATCGTTTCCTATCATCTGATCAACCCGCTGATCCTCACCAGACTCAAAGCCCTACCACGGAGTGATACCAGTGTTTATTCGTTATCCGTCTATGATTTTTCTGGTGATCTGCGGGGTATGCCCGTGGGTTATCGCTGGCACTAAACCGGTTTTAGAGTCCGCTGGTAGCGACCCCATTCCACTGGAAACGACTGTGGATCAAGCCACTGCAAAAACTGATGTGGCGGATATCGTTTTAGATGAGACTTGGACCAAACACGCTAACGGGCTTGCTTATCAGCTTCTAGAAGCAGGTTCTGGTGAACGTGCAGTGAAGTTAAATGATTACGTTGTTATGACTTATGTCGCTTTTTTGGCAGGTTCTCAAAAACCCTTTGCGGGGACTGAATCGAACAAAGGGTTTAATTTTCAGGTGGGTCATGCTTCTATTTTGGCCGGTATCCAACAAGGGATCGTTGGGATGAAGCTGGGTGAAAAACGAAAGTTGCACATTCCCCCTGCACTGGGATTTGGCAACCGCAAGGCAATAGGCGTTCCCCCAAGCAGCACGCTGAGGGTGAATTTACACGTCATTAGAATTGAGTCTCCTGTGACATGGCAGGTTCTTGAAAGAGGCTCCTGTGGGCCAGTGGTGGCAGAGCGTACGGTGAAAAATGGTGACGTGATTAGTGTCAATTATGTGGGCAAGCTCGAAGATGGCACGATTTTTGATTCCAATGAATCATCTGCGACTCCTTTTCGTTTTGGCGTGGGATCACAACTTGTGGTGACAGGTTTTTCGCATGGCGTACAAGGTATGGCTGTGGGTGAAAAACGGCGTGTAACGATTCCAGCTCATCTTGCTTATGGTGACCGAGTAATAAGCAAAATTCCAGCTAAGAGCACATTGATTTTTGACATGCACTGTTTAGCGATTGAGCAAGGTGTTAAGTTTCAGACGATTCATCAAGGCCAAGGGCCCGCGATCACCAAGGGCAAGCAAGGTCACTTTGCGATTCGAATTGAAACAATCACAGGCAAGACGATTGTGGACACCCAGTTTGCCAAGCCGTTGAAGATGTTGCTTAGTGAAAAAGTAGAGCCTGTCGGACTGTATTACATGGCTTTGGGGATGAAAGTGGGTGAAGTACGTCAGGCCATCATTCCTAAGGAATTGGGGATGCCCTATGGGAAAAAGGGTGCAGGTTACGACTTAAAAGCGACCTTGGACTTGGTGGAAATACAGTAGCATTTAAACTTAGCCTGCTTGCTTGAAATTGTGTTGTAACTGTTCAAAAAGTTCAGGAATATCTTCAGCAGCAGTCGGACGTGCAAATAGATATCCTTGGCCATAATCGCAATCTAAACTTTGCAGATGAGTAAGCTGTTCAAACTTTTCAATCCCTTCCGCCACGACATTGAGTTTCAGATTATGAGCGAGTGTCACGATGGAATTGAGTATCGCTGCAAAGCTGTGGTTTTTCTCGACATTGTTGATAAAACTGCGGTCGATTTTCAGACTGTCCAATGGGAATTTATTCAGACAACCCAGTGATGAATGCCCTGTCCCAAAATCATCCA
>JAESSU010000394.1 GCA_016763955.1 Phycisphaeraceae bacterium
ATTCGCCATCCACATAAAGACGCAGTTCGCGACGATCCAACACCGCAACGACATGATGCCAGACATGGCCAGTAAGTGGTTTGACACTTAACTGAATATCACCGCCTTGATTTTTTTTGCGGCCGATACACAGACTTGTGTTGTACCAAGTCGACTTAACAAGCCAGCCATCACCAAAACCAGCACCGACAGAAAATAAAAATGCCTCGGTCTTTTCACCAGGATTAGCATGTGTGCGAACCCATGTTTCGAGTGTCAACACGCCAGTGGTCGTTCCATAAAACAGTGACCGTTGTGCGCTACTGGTAGCAGAACGAAAAGTCAGAGCTGACTTGCCCCCAAAGCGTCCAGTCGTCCACTGCGGAGAATCGACATTCAATCTTGGCCGAAAGTTTGCGTGAAAGTAAGGTTCACGGGCGCCGATGGACAACGTGCCGACATTGTTGCCTGCAAGATTGCGTACCACATCACCGGGCTCTTCAAAGGTGTAATAGCGGACGAGCGATTTGTCCTGCATGACTTGGTCACGATATTCAGCCACCCCAAGCCATAACTTTGGCCAACGATGACAAACAGGTGAAGTAGCGCAATGATGATCAAACGATATTTTTTCATGGAATGTCTCAGTGAATTGGAGGCTGAAAAATTTCGACAGCTTTAATGGGCATTGCACCCTCACCGCCGGGGATGATTTTTAGTGTATGCGGGCCGTTCTCGATGCCTTGCACCACGGTGGTGCGAGGCTTGGTTGGTCTATAGATGTCTTGGAACATGGGCACGACCGCCCACTTGATTTCAAAATTAGATGGATACTTTTTCTTGCCCTGTTTGTAATCCAATTCAATGCCAAAATCCTGAGGATCA
The DNA here is from genome assembly GCA_016763955.1 of Phycisphaeraceae bacterium. GTDB lineage: Bacteria > Planctomycetota > Phycisphaerae > Phycisphaerales > Phycisphaeraceae > UBA7800. The sequence continues at coordinate 865 of JAESSU010000394.1, forward strand.
ATTACGACCCGCCCGGAATTGGAAATGAATTTTCTCGCGTTGTTGCCTGAGCCATCGGGGCCAGTCTTACTGCCGATGACATCGAACTTAAATTGCTTTGCATCATCGCTAATTTCGGTCAGCTTCAGCGTCCATTTTTCAACTAGAGGAGGGCTTTGAAAACCAAGGGTGTAAAGCGCAGGCCACCATGCTTTGTAGACTTTACTAGGCCGGGTGATCGCGTAGGCTTTGGGGTTAGCCGAAGGCGGCTGACCATCAATTAAGATGCGTGCACGCCCGCGTGGGTTGCCTGTCGTATCAGTGATCACGTTCACACGATTGCCGGTGAACTTAACCGTGTAAGAGCCATCGGCATCGGGCTGCACTGGCACCGTTTTGATCCAGCTAGCATGAGGATTTTCAAAACGCTTGTCATAACGAAAATGCCGCCAAACCAAAGCTTCCATCAACTTACAACCCTGAGCATTAAGGTGAACGACATCGCGTAAAAGATCACTGATTTTCAAATGATTCTCAGCAAGATACTGTTTCCATTCCTTGCGGACATCGACCAGCTCACAATCATATTTAACTGCCAAATCACGGAACAACTGAGATTGTTTGTCGTATTCATTCTGTGCCCAAGCATTGCCTTCGTGCGAGACATGATGCGTGTAAACCAGAATCTCCGCAGTCGTCTTGCGACGGATATTGGAAATGATGTCTTCCAAATCGCCTTGGGCTCCACTGTAAACATGAAAGACCACCAGATCCGGGTAAAACGGGTAGAGATCTTGATGAGCCGTTTTCATCAAACGCTCGCCAGTGAATCCACCAATAGAGCGATTCTTAAATGAAAAATCGGCATGGGGATATTCTTTCTTAAGTCGCTTACCAATGGCATGCGACCAATTCTGAGCCGTAATAGATTGCCCGTAAAACAACACACGCACGTGGTTTCTCTGCGTGGGCGTACTGGTCGCCAAAGCAGTCATGGTGCGGGCAATCTTTGCACCGAACGCGGACTCATCGGCGGATGGCTGAGGGGCGATCCGGGGGGTGGGCAATTCGGCAGCGGTTTGCTGAGCGATAGCCGCGCCGCACAGGCTCACTGTGAGAAGCAACGTACAACAGATCGTTTTTTTCATGAAGGAACCTAAAATATATTGGCACGAGGCAGTCATAGCCCAAAGAGGGATTAAAATCAGGCGAACGTCACAGCATAGCGAGGAACAAGAACACGAAATAGTGAATTAAAATCAACATCACACGCAATTTTATTGGCTGACGAGGTAGTATTTCCAAGTACCTGCGTTACCGGTAATTTCTTCAACCGGCAAGTGTGCAACATGCAGATCCATCCACAGGATATTGGCTCCACCACTGTGACGACTAGATGGATACGCATCTGCCCAGCCCGGATGGAGCAATATGCCCGTGTAATTGACCGCATTGGGTTCGACATCTGCCGCGAAGATCAGATCACTGACTGCGTTATTGCCTCCCAAAGGCCCGTGATGGTGCTTCTGAAAAACATCCTCTTGGGTTCTAGGTGTCAACTGATTGCCGCCCACTGTCAATTGGGAATAATTGTAGCCGTAGTTAATCCAGCGACGATTGTCTCGCCCGCCTCCTCGCAGTGCTTCGTAATACTCTTTGGAATTACGGCGTTCGGGACATCGACCAATGCCTCGATCATAGACCGCAAGATCTTTCCATACTTCACCTTTGGTTTGATTATTTGACTCCTTGAGAACCAATTCAACCCAGGATGTGAGATAACCAACGCTCGCAGGTGGCAAGTAGCCTTTATAAACCTGACTGTAAATCTCAACACCAATGCCAAGCTGTTTTAATTGACTCGCACACTTAATCGTCCGGGCTGATTTGCGGGCTTTCCCAAGTGCCGGAAGCAGGATACTGATCAAGAGTGAGATAATACTGATGACCACTAAAAGTTCGATCAACGTAAACGCGGATTTGTTTTTCATCTGTCCATGCATTATTGCTCTCCGTAAATAGATTATTCATACTTTTTCTGTATTGATTCAAGTGCTTGACGCAATGGACGACAAGCTGGATTGTTGGGATAAACTTGTGTTCAACTCAGGCGGCGGCCTAGTGGATTCTCTGGGGATCAAATGCATGGCCCCAATAACCGTAGGACTCAGCGTCGGATCAGAAGACGATTCGACTAGCCGAGCGAATAATGTCCTGCCTGTCGTGACATCATCCTGAGCAATAGTTGTCAGAGGCGGATCAGAAAGTTCCGAAACGTACATATTGCCCAATCCCACCACCGACAAATCTTTAGGCACCTCCAGATGCAGACGACGAGCAGCTCGCAACACACCCATCGCCAAAATATCTGATGCACAACAAATGGCCGTGGGACGACAATCCGACGATTGACTTAACATCCGATCTGCACAGATGTGAGCCTCCCCCACCTCCCATTCGCCAGCGTACATAATGCTGTCTGAATTAATCTCTAGCTGGTGTTTAACCATAGCCTGCTTGAAGGCTTCGACACGGTCTGTTGTATCTAATGAACGCATGTCACCACTGATCATCCCGATACGCTGATGCCCCATACCATGCAGGTGAGCAATCGCCTGATCAAAGCCCTGCTGGTTATCCGTCCTCGCCTGGAGTACGGACAGGGAAGCGGAAGCAGAGTTTGCTCCAGGCAATGCGATCGGAATGTTTGCTTTCAAAAGGGCATCTAGCAAGAATTCATAGTTCGTAAAATGGCTACAAATCACACCACAAACCCGATGACTGATGCACTGATCAGCGATGTAGTCAATCTGGCCGGGAGCCAAATCTTGAAAAACCTTGACCGCGTAGCCCATCTCATTGGCCTGCGTCATCACCCCCTCAAGCCCTCGAATGGAGTAGTCATACTGAATTTTATTGGCGACAAAAGCAACGACCTTAGATTTCCCAGTCACCACCGATCGAGCTAGTTCATTAGGACGATAGCTCAATTCTTTAGCAGTTTGAAGGATTTTCTGGCGTGTTTTTTCGCTGACTCGAATCGTCGATCGCCCCGAAGCATTGCCAAGCACATGGGAGACAGCTGCCCTAGAAACGCCAACCTTACGAACTATATCTTGCATCGTAATCATAATATTACTTGATGATAGCGCGAGTTATCATTAAGTCAAGCATTAGATAACGCGATTAATCAATTTTTGGGGACTGTCCTAGGTAACTATACTAATTATTATCTAGGGCAGCTCCAATATTAAAGACTTCTGAGTTATTAACGATAAGCCATTCGCCACTCTGTACACCCCCGAGTCAAATCGAATCGGGCCCCCGCTATTTGCTTATAGAAAAGGACTTGCAGTTTTGCGAGTCCTTATTTTTTGCCCAAAATCAGCCATTTGTACCCCGAATTGTACCTCGTGATTTTGAAGCGACATCTGATGAACTCGCTTGCCCTCGGAACCCCCGGCCCCCCGGAAGCTCGAACGTGTTTAGCGTTCCGCAACTGCCAGCAAGCAGAACCCATCATGGCATGCCTCAAAAAACGCAACAAAACCTATTACGCTCAAATTTATGTCAACGGCAAACAACGCCGCGTCTGCCTTGAAACCACCAACTATCAGATCGCCAAAGAAAAACTTCGACAGATCGAAACGCAGCAGGCCATGGGCAAAGAGAATCCCCTGCCCACACGCACACCCATTGGCGAAATCGTCGAACGTTACATCCAACACATCCGCACCCACAAGACCGCCAAGAGCGCTCAGACCGACGTGTACTATCTGCGTGATACATTTGGTAACTGCTGCGAATCAATCCAGATCACCAGTCGGAAACCGTCAGCTAAAACCAAGAAGCGTCCCGTCAAGCCCGGCATCGACAAACGACACCGCCCCATGCCCATCACAGCGACGCACATTGAAGCCGTCACCACATCAGATATCCAGATGTTCATTGACAGTCAGGTCAGAAGCCGTGGGCTCTCTGCCAAGACCGCTAACCGTTACCGGGAGATCATCAACCGTCTGTTTAACTGGGCGATGTCCCAAGACCTCATCCGCATGCCACTAGACCGAAACCCCGCTGCCAAGGTGCAACGCCACAAGGAACACGCTCCATTTATTCGCTATCTCACAATGCTGCAAATCGACGAACAGCTTCACACACTGCGATTCAACCCGCGTTTACAAACGATGGTGGCCATGCTGATCTATGCGGGCCTGCGCCGTGAAGAATTACTCTGGCTCACCAAGGAGGACATCATCCTCACCCGCGCCCCGGAAGTGTGCCAGGCTCCAATCGCCCCAGCATGATCCGCGTGCAGGCCAAGACCATCAACGGCCAATACTGGCAACCTAAGACCAAACGCAACCGTGCTGTCCCCATCAGCCAATCATTGCGCCAGTACCTCGACCGCTACACCCCGCTGGAGAACAACCACAGCCTGTACTTCCCCAGTCCCAAGGGCGAACTCTGGGACCCGGATAATTTTAGTAGTGACTTACGCAAAGCCAACAAAGCCACCCACCTGCAATGGGCCAGCCTGGACTACCGTCACACCTTCGGCAGCCAACTCGCCCAGAAAGGCGTGAGCCTGTATAAGATCAGTACCCTCATGGGCAACAGCCCAAAATCTGCCGTAAACATTACGCCAGTCTGATTCCC
>JAESSU010000395.1 GCA_016763955.1 Phycisphaeraceae bacterium
CCTGCACGGGTGACATGTTGAATGCTTATAAAAAACAACGCGCCCAAGCTGATGCTCAGGAAAAAAGCAAAGCTGATGATATAGGCAAACATGAATCGTGTTAGCCCCTGCGGATCGACTGCCGAAAAAATTAAGGCACTTGCCAATCCGACGACTAATGCGCCCACGGCTAGAATCGAAATCTTCCCACCACTGCACTTGCAGCAACCCTTGTCAGGGGTCGTGTCGTCGGGGTTTTGTGTTGTTTCTTGCTCAGTCATCCGTTTACTCTTTTTTCACACAGTGATTGTTTTAATCACTTGTTGATTCGTCTTGTTGTTAGCCAATCTGTACGGCAAACTTCACGTTTGAGGTTGCCGCGTCCCTATCCAAGCTTTAAAAAAAAGCCAAAGGAAACTTCCCAAGTCCCCATATTTCGAGGGTTCCGAACTTCCGGGGGCGGTTATCGTAGCGTGGGGCGCTTGTCTACAGGTACGTTCGACACTGGGGCATTTTGACTTAACTGCAAGGCACGCAGGTAGGCGACAATCGCCCAGCGATCCTTCACTGGAATCTGTTTGCCATATGCAGGCATGTTACGAATGCCATGCGTGATGGTGTTATATAAATGTCCGGCTTCACGTTGACGCACCGTGTCAGTATGCATTGAAGTGGGGGGGACCCATGTTGTTTGCTGGAGCTCTAAGGCTCGCAGGTGAATCGTGCCTTGCCCATATCCATCAACACCGTGGCACGGTGCACAGTAAATCCCAAAACGTTCTTGACCGCGACGAATAAACGATTCGTCGATTGTGACCTGCTGGGGGAAACCCTTAAAGTAGGTTGCTTCAAACTTGCCTTGCTGCTGCGGTGATTCGGCGAGCTTGTAACCGCGGTAATAGTGATCATCTTCTTGTACATCACCAAACGAAACGGTTCCTGTCACCGGTACACGCATGGCACGTCCGTCTGCAAAGATCGGACTTGTTGCTTGCGGGCGATATTTAGGCTGTGCAGCCATATCCTGAAAAATACGGATGCGGGGTTTGTTGCTCGTAGAAAATCGCCGTTTGGCAATGATCGACAACGGCAACCAACTAATCACAGCACCTAAGGTTAACGCGAAAGCAATCCAGAACAAAGGAGACTTTAACGTCCCCCCCCCGGAAGCTTTGCCCCCGGAAGTCTCGGAAGTTCCGGTCGTATTATCATGTTTATTGTTTGAGGGGTTACTCATGATTAATCCTCAACCTCCTCGACACTAGTCGCACCGAGTTCTTGCAATAGATCGGTGGTGCGTTGTATGTCAAAGAGTGGGTCGGTTGCTTCAATCACCACAGCAAAGCGGTCAGCTGTCACGCGGCGGAAATTTCTTTTCCGAAACAATGGGTTATAAAGCCAAGGCAGCTGGTTTAGAGCCAGCATGCCAAAGACTGCGCCGAATGCGGCGAGTAACACCGTGGTTTCAAAATCACAGGGATGTTTGCAGGTAGGGAGAACTGAGGCTTGCCGGAGATCAAAAAGGGATACTCAAATGCGTTGGAGTACCAAGCGATAAACAGACCGCCTATGCAGCCAGTGATCCCGCCGCCTAAGACAATCCAAGGCAAGATGGTGGGTTTAATCCCAATGGCATCATCCATGCCATGAATCGGGAACGGCGAATGCACGTCCCATTTGCTATAGCCTGCTTCACGAACTTTATTCGCAGCCGCCATGATGCTGTCCACTGAATCAAACTCAGCGACGACGGCAACAACCGACAGTTCTTTTGGTTTATGGGTGGGCATACCTAATGTCATCAGTGCTGCCCTCCATCTTGAGCGTGGTTTTCATCAGGGTGATGAGGATGTGCTTGGGGCAACACGCCTTTGACTTCTGACATCGCGACCATGGGTAGGAAGCGACAAAACAGTAGGAATAGCGTGAAGAACAAACCAAAGCTGCCGATGAGCATCATGATGTCAATGCGAGTGGGCACGAAATTAGCCCAACTCGATGGCAGAAAATCGCGGTGCAGTGAAGTGGTCACAATCACGAAGCGTTCAAACCACATGCCCACATTAACGCACATGGCTACGAACAGCATGATTGGAATACTCGTGCGACACTTCTTAAACCAGAAGAGTTGCGGAGAGAGCACATTGCAGCAGAACATGATGGTAAAGGCCCATCCGTAAGGTCCAAAAGGACGATTCAGGAAGACAAATTGTTCAAAGTGATGTCCGGAATACCAAGCCATGAAGAACTCGGTGGTGTAGGAGTAGGCGACGATCATGCCGGTGGCCAGAATGATCTTGTTCATGTTTTCTAAGTGACGCATGGTGATGTAGTTTTTTAGACCAAACCACTGACGAGCCGGAACGGAGAGTGTGACCACCATGGCGAATCCACCAAACACAGCACCTGCCACAAAGTAGGGCGGGAAGAGGGTGGTATGCCAACCCGGGAGTTGAGCTGCGGCAAAGTCGAAGGACACCACTGAGTGTACGGACAATACCAAAGGGGTCGCTAATGCAGCGAGCAATAAGTATGCTTTTTCATAGCGATGCCAGTGGCGTGATGAGCCGGTCCAGCCTAGTGAAACGACGCCATAGAGGAATTGACCGATTTTGTTTTTGCAACGATCACGTAGTGTCGCAAAGTCAGGAATCATGCCGACATACCAAAACAAGGTGGAGACAATGGCATACGTACCCACTGCAAATACGTCCCACAAAAGCGGACTGCGAAACTGGGGCCACATGCCCATTTGATTGGGGATCGGGAATAACCAGTAAGGCAGCCAAGGACGACCGATATGAAGTCCGGGGAATGCTCCTGCGCAGACCACTGCAAAAATCGTCATCGCTTCTGCAAAGCGGTTGATACTCGTTCGCCATTTTTGACGGAACAAAAACAAAATCGCAGAGATCAGCGTGCCTGCATGGCCAATCCCCACCCAGAACACGAAGTTCACAATGGGAAAGCCCCAAGCCACTGGATTGTTGTTACCCCAGACACCTGGACCTTTGGTGAGTAACTCAAAGATGCAGTAGAAACATCAGCAGCAGCGTATTGGAAATAGCAAAAGCGATATACCAAGCTTTGGGGGTCTTACGACGCAGTGCCAAGCCGGTGATGTTGTCGGTCACCGTGGTAAAGTTTGCATCGCCAGTAATCAGCGTCGCCCGACGAGTCGGATCCTGGAACGCATTATCGTTGGGGCCCAGAAATTCTGGTCCTTCGGGATTATTGGCGTTGTCTGTTGTCAACGTCGTCATCCTTGCACCTCACTTGTCACAGGATTGCGTACCTTCGCGAGGTACTTGGTCCGTGGCTTGATATTTAATTCACCCAGCACGCTGTAGGAGCGATTGTTTTTATGCACCATGGTGACGCGGGCGGATGGGTCATTTAGATTGCCAAACACGATGGCATCTGTCGAACAGGCCTGCTGGCAGGCGGTCTTAATTTCGCCATCTCTGACGGTGCGACCTTCGTTGCGAGCAGGAATTTTTGCATCAGCGATACGTTGCACACAGTAGGTGCATTTTTCCATCACGCCCCGCATGCGAACGGTGACATCAGGGTTAAAGCCCATCTGTGTAATGGGGTCAATGCTCTTGATCTGTTCCTGGTCAGGAATGTCGAGCCAGTGTTTAGGCTGAGCATCTCGCACGTCTTTGGCGTGATAATCAAAATAATTAAATCGACGAACTTTGTATGGGCAGTTGTTTGAGCAGTAACGTGTGCCGATGCAGCGGTTGTACACCATGGTGTTCAAACCTTCGCTGTCATGAACCGTTGCAGCGACGGGGCAAACCTGCTCGCAAGGTGCGTTTTCGCAGTGCATGCACATCATCGGCTGAGTCATTACATCTGGAGACTCGTCTTTATACGGGTCACCCTTAAAGTAAGTATCAATGCGAAGCCAGTGCATTTCACGGCCCATCTTGACCATGTCCTTGCCTACGACGGGGACGTTGTTCTCTGCTTGGCAGGCAATCACACAGCTATTGCAGCCGATGCAGGTGTTCATGTCGATGGACATGCCCCATGCGTGTGGATCATTAAATTGCGAGGGGGGCTCAAAGAGTTGCAAGGCCACGCCATGCTCATTGCGGTGAACGATCATCTTGTCGTTTTTGTAGTCATCGAGTTTGATTTCACGGACGATATCGCCCATCTCACCCTTGGCTCCGACGCGCTGTTCGCGACCCCACATACCCACTGCATCGATAAGATGATGCTCTTGGGTCATTGCTAGATCATAAAATCGTTTAAGCGACGTGACGCTAGCAGAAGCGACAACGAACATGGTTTTGGATGTTCGCAAGTTATTAATGTCAAAGCCGACATCCTTGCCTACGTGACCGCCGTCTTTGCGACCGTAACCTAAAGGCAGTGTGATCACGCCCGCAGGTTGGCCGGGCATCAGGTAAGCCACCGTTTCGACTCGTTTACCACCAGCGGTGATTTCGATCATGTCTCCGGTTTTGATGTTCTTTTCTTTTGCGTCATTGACGTTGATTAATGCCGGGTTGTCCCATGCCACTTTCGTGAACATGTTGGGGGCTTCTTGAAGCCAAGCATTATTAGCAAAGCGACCGTCATAAACAGCACTTGTTGTAAACACCAGTTCAAAACCTTGAGCTTTAGTTGCTTTGACAGTCAACACATTGTTCGCGGCTTTGGGGTTGACGGGTTTAAGGGCTGAGTCTTTAACGATGCCACTGGCAAGTACTTTTCGCCATTGCAAATCACTGCTTGTTTGGCAGGCATTTCGGACGAATGAAAGGCCATCGTCTTCATGTCC
>JAESSU010000396.1 GCA_016763955.1 Phycisphaeraceae bacterium
ATGGACAAGTAACACCCGCCAGTGAACACTGCACCTTCTTGCCAACTCGTTGCGATACCTGTTGCACGTGGGCCACAGAAGATGGGATTAACCAAGATATTTTTGGACATTGCAAGACTCGCGGATTGATGGAAATCAACAGGGCCTTGTGTGAAAGGTTCATTGCCTGCGATATAGATCGTTTTTAAGTCCGCTTCGGAACGGCTCCATTGCAAGCCGTTAAGTGCATCTTGAATCACCATCCCGCAGTATTCTTTGCCGCCTTTGGTGGTGAGTTTAAAGAGTTCTTCTGAGAGCTTATCGAGGTCATGGCTAAAAGGTAGAATTTGTCGGATGTAACCTTCACCTTGGGCTAAACGACTGTTGCCATACTCAAAGAGAGCGACTTCGAGCAAGGGTTGTTTGCCCGCGCACCTTGCTGCGGAGAGTTCGTTGACGATGTTCCACAGTTGTGCTTTGGCCTGATTGATCAGGCCATCCATACTGTTGGAGGTGTCGAGCAATAGCGCAATTTGAATCCGGCTTTGATGGATCACAGGCTGAGGAGCCGGTGCGACGATGATCTTGTCGCCAGGCTCGACGATGATCACCTTGGCAATCGCTGGGACTGCAAAAGTGCAAATAGCTAACAGTACAGGAATCGTGATCGCTCGCATGGGTGGGCTCCTTGGTCATGTATTTAAAAGGGCATATCAGTGTCGCTATTAAGTTAGACCCGCGAGTCGTGGTAAGGTTCCTTATCATTCAAAAAAAAATCTTTTTTTTCACATCCAAGACAAAACGCACCCTTTTGCGATGGACGAACTGGCAATACCACAATTAAGCAGCGCCTAAGCCAACGAAGGCTGCTAATGACCCTCAAGCCGTATTGGACAAAATCAAAATAGCAAGATATCATTGATTGGTACTTTGACTAGTCAAAGAATGAAACAAACAGGTTCACCTTCAATGTTTATCCCATTCCTAGCCTATCTGGAAAATCAAGCCCTGTGGCTGGTTACGGCATGCGCTCTGCTGACCGCATTCTGGTTGATGTTGGTTCTCTGGGGACTTGGGCGACGACAGCAACACCGCTTAGAGCAACTTGATGATGCGTTGAAACTTATCGCAACGCTAAAGCTCGAATGTCACCTACCCACCATTTCACGGCTGGGAGGCATCATGGGATTGATGCCCACACGGATGCTGCAAGTTGTTGACCGGTTGCTCCAAAAACAATGGGTTCACCTGCAGGATGATCAACTTTTACTCACCAATGATGGACGTCAACGGGCAGTCCATCTGCTTCGTGCACATCGTCTGATTGAGACACAGTTGGTGTATGATGCAGGCTTGCCATTGGATCAGGTACATCGCCAAGCAGATCGCCAAGAACATCACATCACCGAAGAACAGCTAACTGAGCTTAATGAACATCTGGGGTTCCCTGCCTTTGACCCGCATGGCGATCCGATTCCCTCTGCCTCAACAATGCTTGAACCTGACCAGATGTGGTCACTAGCCACTTGGGAAACCAACACCCCCGCAAAAGTAACTCATGTCGAAGACGAACCGCCAGCGGCCTTGAGAAAACTACTTCGCATGAACGTCACCCCGGGCAGCATTCTGTGTATTACGCATCGTGATGAACAAGAGCTTCTGTTTGAAGTCGATGGCCAAGCCCATACGATGCCCAACACTTTGGCATTAAGCGTGCAGGTTCAACCGGCCTTGGTCAAACCTGCCGAATCAGGCTTACAGGTCGTCCAACCCCTTACGGATTTACAGGTCGGGCAGACGGGGCATATTGTCACACTTAGTCGATCTTGTCAGGGCTTTGGGCGTCGTCGCTTGTTAGACCTAGGCTTGACGCCTGGAACTTTAATCACAGCAGAGTATGTCAATTTCGGCCATTCGGCCACGGCGTACAAAATTCGCCAGACACTAATTGCCTTGCGACAGGAGCAAGCCAGACAAATTCTGATTCAGGTCATCCATAGTATCGATCTGGATCAACTGGAAGTAAACTCAAATCATGTCACCTAAAATCAACACCCAGCCCCCCATCCATTCGAGAAATTGCAGTGGATGCACCGCCTGTGATCCCAACACGCTCACCATGCAGCGACTGGGCATCAAGCTCGACGGCTGCGATTATGTCATCGCTCTGGCGGGCAATCCCAATACCGGCAAAACCACTGTGTTCAACACCCTCACCGGCCTTAGGCAACACACCGGCAACTGGCCAGGCAAGACGGTCGCCCGCGCAGAAGGAGCCTTTGCCTGTCAAGGTAAACGCTACAAACTCGTGGATCTGCCCGGAACTTATTCACTGCTTTCTGCTTCGGTTGATGAAGAAGTCGCACGGGACTTTGTCCTCTTTGGTAAACCTGACTGCACGGTCGTAGTGACCGATGCCACGGCCTTGGAACGAAACCTGAATCTGACCTATCAGGTCATGGAGATTACGACGAAAGTCGTCGTCTGCGTGAACCTCATCGATGAGGCCAAACGCAAAGGTATCGATGTGGATATTGCCAGCTTGCAGAAGCAACTAGGTGCCCCGGTGGTTGCCACGGCAGCACGTCCCAACCAAGGAATTGACCAACTGGTTCAAGCCGTTGCCGGAGTGGTAGACGGCACACTATCCTGCAACCCAAAACTACCCCCAACACCCAAAAAAATGCAAGCAATTGTGGAACGAATGCTCCCAATGATCAAACAAATGGTTCCCGGCTTGCCCAGTGCCCGATGGGTTGCTTACCGACTCATTGAAGGCGACCACCGTATCCGCCAGGCCTTGCTCACAGGTGAGCTTGCGGCGTTGTATCCCATCTCTTTACCGGTGACTTGGGCAGCATCTGCCCAGGAGCCTAAACATGTCTAAATCAAAACTTCAACCCTCAGAAATACTCGATCAAATCGATGAGTTGCGTCAGGAAGTAGATGAGCATTTTCGTGACGAACTGGTCGGTGAAATTTATGCTCAGGCCCATCGCGTAACCCAAAGCACGGTTAAAGTATTATCAAAAGGTCCGACGTGGGACCAGAAGCTCGACTGGCTATTAACGCATCCGATATGGGGCTGGCCGCTGATGGTGCTGATCTTTGCCACAGTGTTCTGGCTCACAGTAACGGGCGCGAATATCCCCTCTGCATTCCTAGCGGGTTTGCTTATTGAAGAAGGGGGTTTGTCCTCATGGGGCCGTGAATATCTAAATCTTGATCTCCCGGCAGGATTAAGCCACAGTCTGTATGAACTGCTGCACATGCTCTTTAATGGGCTGCATTCTCCGGGCTGGCTCACCGGACTTCTACTGGACGGGGTCTATCTTTGTGTGGCATGGGTGGTGTCGGTGATGCTGCCACCGATGGCTATTTTTTTTCCGCTGTTCACGTTGCTTGAAGACTTGGGATACCTGCCACGCATTGCGTTTAATATGGACCCCATGTTCAAAGTCACCGGCGCACATGGTAAACAGGCACTGACTATGGCCATGGGGTTTGGGTGTAATGCAGCCGGTGTCATTGCCTGCCGAATTATTGACTCGCCGCGTGAAAAACTCATTGCGATCATTACCAATAATTTCATGATCTGTAACGGCCGATTTCCGACAGTGATTGCGATCGGCGCAGTCCTTGCAGCCACGCAGGCCAAAGGTGGATTCTTAGGGGGTAGCGTGGCAGCCTTCACGGTCATCGCGGTGGTGTCCCTAGGTGTCCTACTGATGTTCGCAGTCAACTATGCCTTATCGCGCACCGTGCTTCGCGGACAGAGCTCAACGTTCACACTGGAACTGCCCCCCTACCGTAAGCCGGCCATTTTACGGATCATCTACACCTCACTGATTGACCGAACCCTATTTGTACTGGCTCGCGCCGTCACGGTGGCTGCGCCAGCAGGCGTGGTGATTTGGCTAGTGGCAAACCTATCCATCAGTGGTGAGCCTGTGGGAATTTATTTGGTGCATCTGCTCAATCCGCTGGGCTGGCTCATGGGTTTGTCAGGTGTGATCCTGCTGGCATACATCATTGCTATCCCCGCCAACGAAATCGTTGTCCCCACGATCATCATGTTAATCGTTCTACTCTCAGGAACTCACGGCTTGGAACTGGAAACGGGCAAAATGGTCGAGACCGGAACTGAAAACCTAGCGAAGCTGCTCTTCGCTCAAGGCTGGACCTTGCAAACCTGTGTCTGTTTCCTGCTCTTTGTTCTGCTGCATAATCCTTGCGGCACCACCATCTGGACCATCTGGAAAGAAACCCACTCACTTAAATGGACCGCTTTGGCAACTCTTTTGCCCGTAGCCATGGGCATCACCATCTGTATTATTGTGGCCAATATCTGGCGGCTATTTTCATAAGAAAATGATGATTGCCAAGAAAAAAAATTAGGCTGCGTCACGGAACGAGTCACCGCTTTGATCATCCTGAGATAATTTTTCCAAGGAAGCTTCAGTCTTAACCTTGCGTAACCAAACACTAAAAGCCAGTACCACCAATAACGTGATGGCAATTAGGAAAATAGCCGTATCCATCCCCGGCAGCGAGCCCCAACGAAGCAACATCCACCAAACCGACCAGGACTTGGCTTGATCCATGGCATTTTGCCCACGACCATCAATCAGATTGCCATTGGCCCCATGTTCCAACAAAAGCTTCACAATTTGAACCTGATCAGCCCGCACCGCAAGATGCAAAGGCGTGGAGCCAAGCACATCACGTTCATTAGGATTATGTGCTTGGGTGTCAGCAAGCAGCTGCTCGGCCCGCTGGAGCTTTGACAGTAACACGGCCTGATGCAAAGCCGGCAACTCGTCGGCAGCAGAAGCAGACGCGATCCATGAAACAGGAAACAACATCGACATGACAAACAATAGAGTGATCAGCTTCACGGGAACATTCCTTACTATGCCATCGGAGATGATTTTGACCGCACCCAAAACGCATTGGAGGTCTAAAACAACTTCATTGGCCAAGGTATAAACCAAACATCAACCCGTCTGATATCGGCACAACGACAAACATTTCAATAAAAACTTGCAACCTATTAACTGGCATCCCCAATCTCCAACGCGTTGATTTTATTGCCATCTGCATCAACTTCCGGGGGGGTTGCTATCATGTGGGCATGTTAATTACCAGTATTCAAAATCCCCGGATCAAAGCAGTCGCTAAACTGCTGCAATCTCGCGGGCGGCGTAAGAGTGGCTTATTTCTTGTCGAGCGTGATCGAGAGATCCAACGTGCTATTAAACAAGGGTTTAAACTTGATGAACTCTACTGGGTCCCTCGCCGTTGGCCCGAAGGGGAAACACCACAATCACTCTGGGGGGTTTCTGACCATCGGGTAACCGAAGTGTCTGATAACGTGATGGCCAAAATGGTTTTCAGTGAAAACCCACAAGGTGTCGTTGCAGTCTTTTCTCAAAAGCAGTGGAATCTATCGGACCTATTTAATGCCGATCAAGCGGGCCTATGGCTTGTGACGGTGGGCATTGAGAAGCCGGGCAATTTTGGTGCCATCGCGCGCACCGCCGAGTCTGCTGGCTGCCGTGGGATGTTAGTCGTCAATGGTGCAATGACTTGCGGGGGCGCTTCCGGGGGCGGGGGGGTGGATTTGTACAATCCCAGCGCGATTCGCGCAAGCACCGGCGCGATATTCAGCTTACCGCTAATTAGCCTTAACGAAGAAGAAGCCCTTGCATTACTTAAGGAACATGGGGTCCAGATCATCACCACCTCCGACCGCGCTAAAACGCGTTGGGATCAAGTGGATTATCGCAAACCCACTGCCATCGTCATCGGCCCGGAGGACACGGGACTAAGCGAAGCATGGCTCACAACTGATGGCGACTTACAGCCGGTGAGCATCCCCATGCTAGGGGACAATTGCGATTCACTTAACGCATCAGTAGCCACGGGCGTTTTGCTTTATGAAGCAGTTAGACAAAGACAAGGGTGATAGCTGTCACAAAGCCTCGCCTTAATAATCAGCTACCTTGTTCTTATGTTCATGCTTGCTATCTTACGGTCTTAGATATTTTGATTTCAAAATAGGAGTTTTCCCGACATGATAGACCCGTCTTTATTCAAACAGGTCAGTGAACAAGTGCTCAAAGCAAATGCGTTTGCAAACGTGGAGCTTCAAGACCAAGCAATCATCTGTCAGGCCAAAGCCAAAGACCCAGAAACCCAAGCGTTTTATAAGCTCGACGTGAGCGAAGACAACACCCTACGAGTGGGGGTCTACACCCTCGACCGCTGACTTAGTCAGTCCATCGAAACCGACTTGTCGAACACAAAGACGACATTGGGGATCTGCTCGCTGACGAGATGTATGAATTGCGAATCGATCACGGCTTGCCCGTCTTTCACTCCCGTGATGAACAAATGCAATATGTTTTCCTATCCCCAATTCCCTTTCTAGAAGGCCATGCTGTCGATAGCCCTGCCTTTGTGGATTATGTGTGCAAAGTGCTTTTGTCCTATGAAGCGACATTTAGTCAACTCGGAGATCTGGTTTACGAAGAGACAATGTAGTACACTGTAATATCAGCGGATGTTCACGGATGAATGCCCTAAGACAAGAACTTTTTTTAAAGCGTGTTAAGTTAAATTCCCGCCGAATTTTTTTGACTTGCGGACTCCCGGGAGATGAGGTGGCACATGCGTGTGTTGATGCTAGGTTGGGAATTTCCACCGCACATCAGCGGCGGTCTGGGGACAGCCTGTCTAGGACTAACCCGTGCTCTGGATCGACTTCAGACTAAGGTAACCTTCGTTCTGCCCACAGGCGTTAGTGAACAAACCGAAAAACACGTCAAACTGATAGCCGCAGATGGCTCGATCATTCCCAGTGGCCCGGACAGTGATCAATCTGCGGACATTTCGCAGCCAAACTCATCTCAAAAAAATTCTCATCAAGCTGCTTGCCCCACAGCAGCCAAAGCTTCTCGATGGACGGTCACAGAATCTTCAACTATGCGCCATATTCGTGTGCGACCGATCCACAGCCCCATGATTTCGCCTTACCAATCCGTCGGCGGTAGGGTCTATGACATCCCGCCCCATGTCGAAGAAAACATCCAGCGAGCCCGCGTCCATTTAGAAACCAAATCCGACGCTCAAAAAATATTTGAAGCTGCCACCCCCGGAAGCCCCGGAAGTTCAGAATATCACCATCGCAAAAAGCACCACCCCAAGCCGATCAAGCCCGTCTACGAAGGTGATATCATCGCCCAGGCCAATGCCTATGCGCTTCAATGTGTTCACCTTGCCAAAAGCGAAGACTTTGACATTATCCATGCTCATGACTGGATGACCTATCCAGCAGGTTTAGCCTTGGCCAAAAAATTTAAAAAGCCCCTCGTCGTACACATCCACTCCACCGAATTTGACCGTAGCGGCGAGCATGTAAACCAGGCAGTCTATGACATTGAACGGCAAGGCCTCCATGGTGCTGACCGCGTCTTTGCGGTGAGTTACCTCACCCGTTCCATCCTTGAAAAACGCTACGATGTCCCAGCCGAAAAAATCACCGTCGTCTACAACGGCATAGAAAACAACAACAACAACGGACACCAACCCGCTTTACCCATCATTCGCAAAGGCGAAAAAGTTGTCCTGTTCATGGGCCGCATCACCGTGCAAAAAGGCCCCGAGTATTTCATCCATGCAGCCAAACGCGTGCTAGAAAAACTCCCCAACGTCACCTTCGTCATGGCAGGCTCCGGCGACCAAACCGAGTCAATGATGAGCCTTGCCCAACAAGAAGGAGTTGATGAAAAATTAATTTTTACAGGATTTTTACGAGGCAATGAAATTGACCGAATCTTCCGCATGGCCAATGTATTTGTCATGCCCAGCGTCTCCGTGCCGTTTGGCATTGCGCCCTTAGAAGCTATCAGCCACGATGTTCCCGTGATCATCTCCAAAACTTCAGGCGTTGCCGAAGTCCTTAAACATGCATTAAAAGTCGATTTCTGGGACATCGACGAAATCGCCAACAAAATCATCGCTGTACTCAAACATGATGCGCTCTCGCAAACATTGCGTGTCCATGCAGATGTTGAATTACGCCGCCTAACTTGGGATGAAGCGGCTCAAAAATGTATCCTAGCCTATGAAGAACTAATCACCGCGCCCCGGTACAACAAGAAGCATAAAAAAATAACACGGGACATTCAACCCAACCTACCTAAAGCCCTAAAGCTTTAAAAAATTGCATCTCCAAGGGCAAGCAGCACGCCACCATCTATGCAATAACCTTGCAACGATTATACGCATCGCGTCTATTTTGTACGCGTCGGACGATTCATAAACCTGAGTAGCGTTTACATTCGCAAGGTAAGTCACACACGAGTTTTAATCGTGTGTGGTATGACTTGTTTTTAATAACCACAGACAGACATGCCAGCGTGACAACGCAACGGTTGCTAAACTATCCGCATGAGTCTTTGGTACCCCTACGCACAGATGAAAACGATGTCACCGCCCCTGCAAGTCCAGTCCGCCCAAGGCGCGGTGTTGCAACTCGCTGACGGGCGAAAGCTTATTGATTCGATTAGCAGTTGGTGGTGTGTCATCCATGGCTACAATCATCCTGTTCTTAATCAAGTAGCCCAAGAGCAAATCACAAACATCAGTCACATCATGCTCGGCGGACTGACGCACGAACCTGCTCTGAAACTCGCAGACAAACTCGTAGCCATCACCCCCGCAGGATTAAACCATGTCTTCTTCGGAGACAGTGGCAGCGTCGGCGTAGAGATCGCGTTAAAGATGGCGATTCAATATCACAAAAACCTTGGCAAAAAAAACAAGACACAAATTCTTGCACTCGAAAAAGCGTATCACGGAGACACCATCGGCGCGATGTCCGTCTGTGATCCCACCGAAGGCATGCACAGCTTGTTCACAGGCTTGCTCCCACAACAACGCTTCGTACCTGCTCCCACTGGCGGATTTAATGCTAACACACAAACCATCAACCAAAACCTCGACCGACTCAAAAAAATGCTCCGCGAACATGCCCATACCCTCGGAGCAATGATCGTCGAACCCTTAATGCAAGCAGCAGGTGGTTTTAACTTTTACGCACCAGCCTATCTCAAAGGCGCACGAAAACTCTGTGACCAACACGATGTGCTATTAATCTTCGACGAAGTCGCCACAGGTTTCGGGCGCACCGGATCATTATTTGCAGCAGACCAAACGGGCATCACACCAGACATCATGATACTCGGCAAAGGACTCACCGCCGGCTACTGCGGACACTCAGCGACCTTGGCAACCGACCGCGTCTACGATGCCTTTCTAGGTGATGATGAAAGTCGCAGCTTTATGCATGGCCCAACTTTCATGGGTAACCCCCTAGCATGCTCCATTGCATTAGCTAGTATCGAATTGTTTGAAAAAGAAAATCGACTCACGCGCATTAGCCAAATCGAAAATATACTCAAGCAGCGACTGCTACCTATTCACAGCGACAAAGTAAAAGACACACGCGTACTGGGCGCAACAGGCGTTATCGAAGTCCATTCGCCCGACACCCTCCAAGGCTTACAAGATTTTGCCGCATCACAAGGTGTCTGGCTCCGTCCCTTTGGTAGCTA
>JAESSU010000397.1 GCA_016763955.1 Phycisphaeraceae bacterium
AAGTCACGCAAACAAATACCGATGGGTCTTGCTTAACTGGGCGAGTGATTGCTTTTGGCGATGTGAGGGCAAGCTCTTTACATACGCTTTGGAGTGATGCACAAACGTGCTGCCACAAATTAAAAGGGTCAAAGGCGTGGGCAAGTTCTGCTGTTGAGAAACGCGAATAAGTAGCCACTGGGTTGAAATGTCCAATTCCATCTGCTTGGCGACCTGATGAAAGACAAGCATCGGGCCATCTTTGCGATTGGTGTTTCGCATCCGCTCTACGATTTTAACAATCACCAAAATTAACAGCACACCGCCGATGACAATCACAGCCCACATCGGAGACATTAGCGGCTTGGTATCCGTGATCCATTGCCAGTTGGTAAAAATCTCTTCGTTGGTTGGCGGCGTTTTAGGAGTGCGTGGGCTTTGCAATGCCAGTGTTAGAATCCAGGAGGGCATCATGGTGTCACCTCCTTTGAAGCAGGTAATGCCACGGGTTGGTGGTCTACTTGGACATCTTCATTGTAAAAACTGGTGATAAAATGCTCCACGAGTTTAGAAGCTCGCTGCCGAACTTTGGTGTCTTTATCAGAGATGGAAAGCTCGGCCACATGACGTACCATGTCTCGCAAATCCAAATGATCAACAAGCCATAACGCGCTCACACGATGCGATGGCCGTTCGTCATTGAGCATGTTTGCTAAGGTCGTTAACGCATCACCAAAATTCATTGATAGTAATGCTCCAATAGCATTCGCTCGCGGACGGTTATCATCTTCCTTGCTCATCTTAAGCAATTTGTTCATGTGGTTGCGATGCTCAATGTGATCCAATGCTTCTACGGCATTTGCGCGCATTCGCGGGTCATCATGCTCTAGTGATGTCTCAAGAATTTTAGCGGCGCGCTGCGTGCCTGCACTGCCTAGCGTCTTCACCGCAGCGGAAGCGATTTTGGGTTTTTCATGATGCGTAAGATGTTCAAGGGCATACTCAAAAAACGTTCCCTGATTGAGTGTGCGAATCATTTCCATGGCCTTTTGCATGTCTTGGGCATTGTTGCCATCGAGCTTTTGGCCAAGCTGCACATGGAAGCAAGGGTCGATTTTGATCAAAGCTTTACCTGCTGCGATTCGCTGATTTAGATCAAAGCGATGCCATGAATCCCAGTACTTTTCAAATCCGACAGGCCCTAAGTGATTGCTTGCGAGCTTACGAACGGAGTCATGAGGCGAATTGATCAGTCGGAGCATCAGGTGATACATGTCTTCGTAGCCGATGCGAATCAGGTGTCTTAACGCGATTCGCGCGATCGTCTGATCACTGTCAGCACAATATGCCGCAACGAGATTAATGCTTTGTTGCTGTGGGGGTGAAATCTGAATCAACCGACGAAGCGCGGCCAATCGCGTTGCCGGATCATTGGCTTTACGCAGTGATCCAAGCTGCTCAATGAATTGCTCGGGGCTGCGACTAATCGTTGCATACCACTGAGGCAGATGCCTTAACTGCCGGGGCGTGATTCCCAGAGTCGTTGCGATTTGAGGGAAGTAACTTTCATCCACCTGTAATTTTCGTAATGCCTTGCGGCGACTTGGCAGCAGTAACAAATGGCCCTGTGATAGCATCAGGTGAAGCGTTCGGGCCTCAGCCATGAACCCAATGCCCTTAAAAATAGATTCGGTAAGCACTGGAATCCCTAGCAGGCTCAGCATGGACGTACAAACCGACGGGTTACTTGGACTTTCGCAAAGCTGCATGAAAGTTTGCGTCGCTGGATGCTTCACATCATTAAGAACCTTGGCAGCCTGCTTAAACGGGCGAGGCAGAATTTCAAGAATCGCTTCAATCACCGCTGGCTGTTGATGGACTCCGTATAACGTCAGAGCCTTTTCAATCGTATTTTGCAAGAGGTCAATCTGCTGACTTGTCGCGCGTGTTGTTTGCTCATCGTTTTTTGAATCATCTGAGATGACAAAAATTTGATGAACCAAGCTCAACAGGGCAGAAGCCGCATCTTCATTAACATCAAGGGCCCCGTATCGCAAAATGTCCGCAAACAAGTAACAGAGCTTAGGGTCTTTACTGGCATAGGTGACTTGCAGGACATTGGTTTGATCCTGCGGATTACCGTTTTGCGCAAGATTTCTTAAAATGCGGCCAAGTTGAGGCGTATTGGCAATGACCAATTCCTGAGCAGGCTCAGGCAATAGGTGATAATTTCGCAATAAAGCATTAAGACAGGTCGAGTGATTTCGGTTTAACAACTGCTGCGTTAATATCAGGCGTGTGCCATTGTCAGCAGTGGGCAATGCGCCAGCCATCGCCATATCCACTGAAGGATCGGCGATTGAGCGCAATAATGAAAATATTTTTCGCCCTCTGACCATATTTTGAAACCAGCCCCTATTGCTTTGGGTATATCGAATATCACAGGCTTATTAAGCGTTTATAAGCTCACACTATCGTTATCGGACAAGTAGCGTCTGTGGCTCAAATTCTGCTTGCAACAGTACTTTTTTTAACATTTGAGGCACTGATTGCAAGAAAAGGCTTTTAATCATGAAATTCGATGCTATAATGCCGATCTGTCATTAACCTAGGAGCAATAGTCGACCATGAGTGTAAGCTCTAAGTCCAGTAATACGCAACTGTTCCGCATGATGCTCTATCGACGAGCACTTCATCCGGAGTTATTTGAACTAAAAACCCGTCGTACTTTCGCCCATGGCGACTACGAAGCGGATGTTTGGGTTGTCCCTACGGGCCATCTCATTCGCTTTCAGGTCGACAAGCGGAGTCTCACGGAAGTGGTTATGGATCGATGTAACCACTTGCCAGAGCTAGGATTAGTGCATGCTATCCCTTGCCTGGGTGAGAAAGATTACGAAATGCCCCGAGATGCGGGCGGCAAAAACATCGGCTTTGTCACAACGATTCAAACTGAGTCGCTATCTGACAATCTATATATGGCCACGCTCCGCGAGCTGGCCAGCCATGCCAATGAAGCGTCTGCCAACTCGGTCTGCTTTCAATGGGAAGATGCGGATAAAGTTCCCTGTTTGTCCTTGCTTGATGTGCAAAAGTATCGCAAAGAATTCCACGTCCAGAGCTATCACTTAACCGGTAGCAACGGACTTGTATTGCGAACACAATCGATTTTCGAAGCCCACTAACCCCCCCCCGGCCCCCGGAAGTTTTTTTCGGTCCAATGGGAGTTTTTGGGATATCTACGAAAATCGAATTGACTTGGTACGAACTTGCCATTTGATTTTGCAGGTTAATCATGCAGTCAACACAATCATTTAAAATACCACCTGCTCAAACAGGTGGTATTTTTTATTTCCTCCACTTTTCGGTTATCTTGCGATGCTGATCTGTTAAGCCAATCCGTGAGCGACCACTAAATGTCAATCTCTCACTTTTAATTTTCAGGAGTTTTTCGCAATGTCACAATCCCTTCGCATCACCGGCCGTCAGGCTATCGTCGCAAAAATGGAAACCACCGGCATCGTTGCCGTCATCCGTGCAGACGGCCCTGACCAACTGGTCAATATCTGCAAATCACTAGCAGCGGGCGGTGTGGATGTCAGCGAAATCACAATGACAACCCCCGGTGCACTTAAAGCCATCGAAGCCGCAGCCGACCAACTCGCAGATAAATGTCTCATCGGCGTTGGCTCAGTCCTAGATCCCGAAACTGCACGACTAGCAATTCTTGCTGGCGCGCAATACATCGTATCCCCCACCACCAACCTCAAAGTCATTGAAATGGCCAACCGCTATGGCACGCCCATCATCTGCGGCGCAATGACTCCCACGGAAATAATCACAGCCTTCCAAGCCGGTGCAGACATCATCAAAGTCTTCCCCGCAAACCATTTTGGCCCGCAATATCTCAAAGACCTCCTCGCACCCATGCCCCAATTAAAACTCATCCCCACCGGTGGCGTGGATATGAACACAGCCAAAGATTGGATCGCAGCAGGCGCCTGCTGCTTGGGCGTGGGCAGTGCCTTAGTCAAAAAAGATTTAATCAAGGACCAAAAATGGGACGAGCTAACCACCTTAGCTGCCCAATTTATCAAAGCCGTCAAAGGTGCCCGCACCGAGCTAGGCAAGTAAAACAACCTGACAACTACCCTAAATCTGCCCTCACGATGGTCGTTTTATATGCCTGTGTGTTTCTTTTAAACAAAACCACTTCGCACACAGTTAATGTAAAACGTAATCAACATTTAATTTTTCAAAAATCATCACGTTATTGACTATTATGAAAATAATACGATCGCTAAATCAGAACTCATCTATGTCAAGTTCACAACAACAGCCGCTGCCAATACGTGATCAAATTTTATTTTTAACCATTGGGTTAATTAGCCTCATCGTTTTGTACCTGATGATTGGGCCAAACCGTATTTTGCCCGGCGATGAAATGCGGTTTATAGAAACCAGTAAATCCTTTGCTAACAACTTTGGATTAACTCTACTTAAACATTACGAAGAGATGTCCACCCCTTTGCCATTTATGGTGTTTGGGCTATGGGGGGAAATTTTTAGCTTTGAACTTTGGAGCATGCGAATTGGAGCAATGCTCATCGCATTATGCACTTTACACCAACTTTGTCTTTTATGTAACGCTTGTTTACAAACACGAAAACAAGCTTGGCTAGTAGGCCTGAGTCTCTGTTTTGCCAACCCCTACTTTTTACCCATGGGAACAATGGTTTACACAGACATGCTCGCTTTGTTTTTCTTACTGATGGCCCTTCGATCATACTTTTGTTCCAATACCATCGGCATGGTCATAGGCTGTATGTGAGGTTGCCCCGTTTGGACGGGCGCGGTGAAGTTTTGGATGATGATGCTTTGTCCACTACATTCATGGAGTCCG
>JAESSU010000398.1 GCA_016763955.1 Phycisphaeraceae bacterium
TACGCAGGTGCAAAAGATTTAGGCAACGCTGTGGGATACCAGTATGCTCACAACAGTGAAACCGGCTATGTGGATCAAGAGTACCTTGGCGTGGATGTGAAATATTACGAACCTTCACAACGCGGCTACGAACAACATATCAGCCAGTTTCTTCAGTGGATTTCAGAACAAAAAAATTCCACTAAAGCACCACAGACAATCGATAACAAAAAGATGAAGCAGGGGGCATCATCATGAAGCTGGAAACCTCAAAATGACATTACCATCACAAACTGGACGTGCCTCTAGACCCAGTGCTCGTGTCACACGCAAACGTAGACGTGGAAAAGGAAGCAAGCTCACGCTACTAGTCTTGCTCCTAGCTGTATGCGTCGGCGGATACTTTGCATGGGATCGTTGGTTCCGTGATGCTCGCTTGCAAGATCAACTAACCGACACATCGCTAATTGATACGAATCCTTACAACGCCCCCATGGCAAATTCACCTGTGGTAAGCGAGACTCCAAATCACACGATCGCGATGCCCTCATCTTACACACCGCCCGCTGCTGTGATGGTAGATGCCCCCGTTCCAGCAACACCTCACACACCAGCCCCTATTCTAATCCCTTTACCTCAAATCACGACGGGATCAGACACCGTAAACACACTGCCACCGGTTGCATTACCTCCAATCACAAGTCCGCAGTTGCCCCCAACAAACGCTAACATCCAAGACACGCCCACGCCCGTCCTTGGCACGCCTGTGCTTGCGCCCCAGTCACCACGAGTTGTTGAAGATGCGAACATTGCATCGGTGATCGCCCAATCACAAAACATGATCAAGCAAGGGCAAAAACTCGAAGCACGCACCCAACTAAGTTACCTACTTCTGGAACGTTTCTCTGATTTATCACAAAGTCACGCAAGCACCATCCGCACGTTACTAAAACAAATCAACCAAGAGCTCGTCTTCCCCAAACGAATCATTAAAGGCGACCCCATCGCCCAATTCCACATCGTCCGAGCAGGGGACTACCTAGGCCCTATCGCCAACAGCTTTCACACCACACATCAATTTCTTGAACGCATCAATAAAGTCAAAGCAACTCGCATCTGGGTCGGCATGAAACTCAAAATCATTAAAGGCCCATTCCATGTCATCGTCGATAAAAGTGATTACCTCATGGATATCTACGTCAAAGATGACAAAGGCAACAAAGTCTTCATCGCTAACTATCCCGTAGGACTTGGCGAACAAGATTCCACACCCATTGGCATGTGGCGAATCCGACCCAACAGCAAAGTCTCAAACCCCGCATGGCCCGACCCACGCACCGGCAAACTCTACCAACCCGACGACCCAAAAAACCCCATCGGTGAATACTGGATCGGCATACAAGGACTCGACAGCAACACCCAAGGCAAAAAAGGCTACGGCATCCACGGCACAACCGACACCGCCAGCATCGGCCAACAAATGTCCATGGGCTGCATCCGCTTAAGAGCCGACGACCTAGCCATCGTCTACACCATGCTCGTCGATAAACACTCCACCGTACAAATCCGCCGGTGATTAAAAACGGGGCTTGACATGCTCTGTAGAATGGATGTTCCAAAGATTTCCAATCACTAAAACATGGAGCTTCGTCCAACAGGCACAATACAAACCGCAAAGGCTGGTATTGATCCAATACCCACCCACCAAGGCCACGCGATAACCACACCGAACATGGGCTGTGTGATTATCGGTTGCAGACAAAAGACAGTTGCAGCACCCGATAATAGTGCAAGCCCTACGGAATGAGCGTTGCCCCGACGGGTCAGTAACCCCGCTGCAAATACGCCTAGTATCCCAGCTCCGGTGAATGAACTCAAACTCAATACGAAATCCAACAATGCATCATTACCGGGATTGTGAATCGCTGCGATCAGAACAGCGATTGTGGTCAGGCACACGCCCACAATAAGTGTGACCAGTCGAGCTGCATGGCGTGTGCCGTTTTGGGTTTGCGATTCTCGCCCAGCCAATCCCAAGTCACCCGTGATGCTGCTACTAATGGCACTGACACCTGAATCCAGCGAACTCATGACCGCTGCGAGAATACCAGCCACAGCTAATCCTGATACACCCTTTGGCAGATGGTTGACGATGAACTCGCTAAAAGCCCGATCACTGGAAGAAAATTGACCCGCTGCATCACCCATCACACGCGGGTCACTGTACATAAACAGAAGTAATCCGATGAACATGAACATGGCCACGATCACAATAGCCAACAGGTATCCACCGATTACCGCCGCCCCCGCGTCTCTGGCTGATCGACAAGCAAGCAAACGCTGCCCCATGACCTGACTCGCACCGAATCCGGTGATGTTAAACAGCGTCATACCGATCAAACCTGCCCAGACCGTCATAGGATCGGCCCATTGCCAATGCCAGTCCACCAGTCTGAGCTTATTTATGTTCTCCCCTTCTAAAAGCGGAGCTATCGGCGTCGATGGCGCATGCCGGAGATAGTTAATCATTTCCGGAATCGACAAGGGGATTGCGGACATCAGCAACACAACACAGAAAAGACCGCTCCCCATGATGACCAATAGCTGGAGTACATCAGTCCAGATTACACCACATAGTCCGCCGATGCTGGTGTAGAGTGTCCCGAACAAGCCGATGCCGATGATAATCAGAATGAGTTGATTGGATGTCGCCGGATTTTGTGGATTGAAAAACAGACTTGATAGTGCAATTGAGGCAACATAGAGTGCCGCACCGCCACCAATCAGGGCACCGAGAGAGAACCATGCCCCAACCCACCTGCGTCCCAGTACGCCGAAGCGTTGTTCGATATAGCCATAAACAGTGATCGTACCAACACGGTAGTGAATAGGTAGCAAAACAATAGCAACCACCACGGCCGCCACAATGCCACCACTAAACAGCATAAGCGGGCGAAAATCACCATTAAACGTCCACTGCGGTGAGCCGATGAACCAAGTCGCCGAGAAACCAGTTGCCAAAAATGACATGCCCGATGCCCAAGCAGGTATCGAGTGGCCAGCCAGGTAATAGTTTTCGTCAGTTGTGTCACCGCGAAATCTTGTCGCGAGCAACACCACAACAAACGCATACCCGGCAACGACTATCCAGTCGATCTCGCTCATCACACTCAAGGTAAATATTGTAGTCATGGGGTAGACGATTTTTTCTTAGGTTCATAATGCTCGGTGGTCAAATCAACTGTTCGATCCACATCGAGGCCGGCCTGGTTTATCGTCCAGTTCCATTTTTGATAAAGAACATGCTTGTTCTTTGCTGCTGCCAAAGCTATTGGTTTACGCATATCTGTGTCGTCCATCCATCGCTCGATCAGTCCCGCCATGCCCCCGATCGAAGCGAAGTCTTTGGCGTAATATCGGAACACATCGGACATCCACACTCTGTTTTGTCGATCTATGAATAACCCATCAGACTCCCCCATCCAATTGCGAGCAGCCGTTTCGAGCTGCGCATCAAGCGTGTCGGCGTCGGAACTATAAGGCACATCATGCAAAGGGGGGCAACTCTGCGCTCCACAGATCAGAGAAGCGTGAATACGTATATCTTTCGAAACTCCGAACACACCTTCAAACTCCAATTGCCCCAAGTTCACATCTTTACCATCCACGCAATAAACGTACTGCCCAAACCATGTCTTCTCATCAACTTTGGGGTGAGTCTTGAGCACTTGTGGATCACCTGCTCCGGCATCGATCCATCGCTTAATCATGGTTGCATTGTAGGCATTAATGTAATAAGCGAGTTTGGCTGCGTTGGTGGAAAATTGATCTGGCGTTGTCTTGGGCCCCACGAATGAGATCAGTTGAAGGTAATTGTTCAAATCAGACATGTGATGTGATTTGAGCCTGACGTAATCGATATACCCGTCATGCACGACATGGGCTAATACCTGAGCGTAAGACCGACTGGAATACGTGACCTTTAGTCTTGCACCTTGATTGGAAACTGCTCTAACAGTTAATGCGGGATAAATAGTGATGGCCAAAAGAACCACTATCGGGACAAGTCGTTTATTCATATTTAATTTCCTATAGTGTTTGACGAACAGTGAGAAAAATTCACGTTGAATTAATTGTCAGATCCACGGTACCGCGTTCAGTGCGTGCATACGGTTCAAGCAAGTCAGGAGCATGCTTGGTAAAGAATTCATCACACCACAAGCAATGATTACCAAGTTCCTCAGTACGCTGCTGGCCATAAGCTTCCGTGAGTCCAAGGTATTCACCCATTTTTTCTGGCTTGCCTTCATTCAATGCCCTATAAACCGGGTGTTTGGCGCAATGATCTAACATCATAATCAGTGATTCGCTACGCAGGTCACCGATTGGCCGACAGGTCATCGGACAACAGGGATATACGTCTGAAAGCTGAATATTGACACTGCAATCGAGGGTTTGATAGTCCAGAAAACCTTTAGCTCCAGAGCTATGTTCGCAAAAATGATGCTCGGGTGACGATTTGACCAGCCCGTTTTGATGAGCCCGGCCACGCGGCCACAATGGACCGATCCACAAGTCTTCCGTTGCTCCCCAGAAGGAATAGTACAACTGACGGTCCATCGGGTATGGGGATTTTTCGTCAAAA
>JAESSU010000399.1 GCA_016763955.1 Phycisphaeraceae bacterium
TCCTCGTGGTGGGTTAATTTGTTGGGGACCGTTGGGCCGGGTTAAAATAATCACACTCGGAAAATCGCGCCGAGCTTTTTGCCCATGAGGATGCTGGCACCGACTAATGTAATGGTCAGTAAGGCCATGCCCCAGACACCCATTGCGCTGGCAATGTATGGCCCATCACCTAAGCGATTAAAGAACTCAAAAATAGCTTTGGTAATCGGGTAGTGCGATTCTTTTTGTGCGAGTATCAGAGAGTCGGAAACTTCGAGCATAGAGAATGCAAAGGCAAGAATCGCGCCCGCAATAATGTTAGCCATGATTAACGGGACGACCACTTTTCGCAAAGTCGTTGCAGTGGAAGCGCCCAGGCTCAAGGCTGCTTCTTCAAGTTCGCCGGAGGTTTGCTGCAAGCCTGCTGAGACGCAACGCACGACATAGGGTAAACGCCGAATGCCGTAGGCAACGATGAGAAAGGCAAGGGGATTAGGAGCCTTGCCTGTGATCTGGCACAGTGATGCGAGATACGTCCAGCCGTTGGCTTCAAAGTAGCGGTTAAGATCAACAAACGGCCAGTTAAGACTCATTGCGACATAACCAAATGCCATGACCAAGCCCGGGACTGCTAGCGGGAGCATGGCTAATGAGTCGAGCAACCAACCGCCTCTAATTTTGCATCGAACGGTGAGATAGGAAATGCTCAAGCCAATGATGACGGTAAGCGTGACAGCACCTAGTGCATAGACCAGCGAGTTTTTAATCGCCCCCATCGCTAACGGGTGTGCCAAGGCATGGGTGTAGTGTTCGGTGGTGAATGCTTTGGGCAGGATACTTCGATACCATGCACCATCGACACTAAAGCTACTAAAGACCACGCCCAAGTGGGGCATGACCGCTAAGCCTGTGAGTAAGACAAAGGGGAATAAGGCAAGCACACCATAGACACCGCCAAGGCGTTTGGTGGTTGATGCGATGGCTGCGCGTCCTTGCATTGCATAGGACTTACCCCCAAATGCGAGCTTGCTTAACAGATACAGTCCAACCGCAACGCTTAACATCACCACGACCAAAGCGTATGGCCGAGGGTTGCTTTGTACTTCTTGAATCCCCCAGTAAATTTGCACAGGTGTCACTGTGTAATAATCGAACATTAAAGGCGTGCCTAATTCTGTAAATGACCAGATAAACACAATCGTTGAACCTGCAAAAACGCCTGGGATAATCAGAGGCAAGGTCACCTTAAAAAAGCGTCGAATTTTGCCTGCACCTAAACCTAAGGCTGCTTCATTTAATGCGGGATCAAGGTTTGCTATCGCAGCGGTGATATTCAGATAGATGATCGGATATAGATGTAAGGCTTCCATAACGACGACCCCCCAGAAGCGTCCGCCTTCACCGCCGCCTAAAAAATCAAATCCGGGCTGACCGTGTTCAAGAAATCCCATTTGTAATAGCAGCGCATTGACGGCTCCAAACCGGCCCAGCAAAGCACGTAATCCAATCGCGCCAACAAAGGGCGGGAGGATTAACGGGATTAGTAGCAAGCTGGTCATGATGGTTTTGCCGGGGAAGTCATACTTTGCAGCGAGTAATGCCATGGGCATGGTGAAGACCAGACAGAGACAGGTCGTGGCCGTGGCAATCATCAGACTGTTACCTAGCCCTGCCATCCACAGGGGGTCTTGAAAAACACTTTGCAGATACTTAAATGTAAACGCACCTTGGGGGGTACGGAATCCACCTTGGACGGTCAAGAAAATTGGCCAAAGTAGAAAGACCCCTAGCACGATAAGGATGCAGAGAAACAGGAGGTATCGCATGACAGATTGTTTACGCACCAAGGTGAACATAACAACAGGGTAAATCGGTTTGAAAGGATCAGCAAGAGTGAGGCTTAAATAGAAGCTTGAATCTGCATGCAAGGTCATTGACGATGGGGATAAATGTTTGGTTTCATGGATCAATGCGGGTAAGCTGTGCGTGCGTTTGAGAATTGAATTCAGCTAACTAAAATGGATCTATTATGTCTAAAATCGCATTAATTATTGTTGACTTACAAAATGATTACTTCCCAGGTGGTAAATGGGTGTTAGAAGGCACTGAAGGTGCAGCGACAAAAGCAGCAACATTACTTGAAAGTTTCAGAGCAAAGAAATTGCCTGTCGTGCATGTTCGTCATGAATTTCCAACCACTGATGCCCCATTTTTTGTGCCTAATTCAGAGGGCGTAAAAGTACATTCATCAGTCCAGGAGCTAGAAGCTGAGCCAGTTGTCATTAAACATCAAATCAATAGTTTTAGAGACACTAATCTGAAAGAAATATTAGATGAATTGGATGTTGATCGAGTATTAATTTGCGGTGCAATGAGCCATATGTGCATTGACGCGGTCACACGTGCCGCCAATGACTTGGGGTACAATTGTGCTGTGGCACATGATGCTTGTGCGACGTTAGGATTAGAGTTTAATGGTGTCACTGTCCCAGCAAGTCATGTACACGCTGCTTTTATGGCCTCGCTTGATTTTGCTTATGCAAATGTGGCATCCACTGATGAATTGCTCAGTGAACTTAATTAGCAGTCATACTTGTCTGCACGCAGATTCGACGGTTGACAACTAGTTGCTGATCGCTAACTCAGCTAGACTACGAACATGCACATGATCACGATCATCCTTGCCATGGGGCTATTGCTTCACGATGCTTACGGGGCATCCGGGGGGTTTGAGGGGTTTGCTCAACAGAATTGGGTATGGGTTATCACTGTCTTGTTCTTGCCCAAGCTGTTGTTGTTATTGATTTATCAAAAACTTTGTCAGCAGGCTTTGAAAATTCCTTCAACACAGCGGCTTAAGCGTCTGGATCGAATGGGTTCCATCTTGCGTTTGCTGCTTTTGACAAGCTATGCAATGGATCTGATGAGCGGGGGTTTAAACTGGGCTCGCCAGACTCTTGGTGATTGGGTACTGCTTGATGAGTCGGTTGTGTTGTTGCCAACGCTACTGACCTATTTGCTGTTTTGGAGAATTTATTATCCGGTGGATCGGAAAGTTCGTGAGGCCATGGCCTTTGCAGCAGTCGACGCAGGTGAGCCGGTAGCCCCGATCTGGACAATGAACCAATATCTCATTGCACAGATTCGTCACAGCTTATTGATTCCGGGCATCCCCCTACTAATTTTATTGGGATGGACTGAGGCACTGAACATGGCTCCGGAAAACTGGATCACGCTTCCAGGCCGAGCCGGTGAGCCGGGCATGTCTTTGTACACCCCCCTATCACTAGGCGGCGCTGCGGCAGTATTTTTAGCCACGCCGGTGATGATCCGTTGTCTTTGGGATACACATGCGATGCCCTCGTCGCCGATGCGTTTAAGGTTATTGCAACTCTGTAAAGACTACCGTGTGAGGGTTCGTGAGATTCTCTACTGGAAAACTTTTGGAGGTATGGCCAACGGCGCGGTCATCGGCTTTATTGGCCCCTTGCGTTACATTTTGCTCACCGATGTTTTACTGTCACAAATGGCCCCGTCGAGCATTGAAGCGGTGATGGCACATGAGATCGCACATATCCGCAAAAAACATATGTTTTGGATGATTGGCGGCGCGGGCGCCATGTTGGTGAT
Source organism: Phycisphaeraceae bacterium (assembly GCA_016763955.1). Classification (GTDB taxonomy): domain Bacteria; phylum Planctomycetota; class Phycisphaerae; order Phycisphaerales; family Phycisphaeraceae; genus UBA7800. The sequence continues at coordinate 3,610 of JAESSU010000399.1, forward strand.
TTATCAACTTGTTTTCAGCATCGGTTTTTTGAAATTAGGGCAATTTGTCCTAGACCATGTATCAAATCCCCAAGCCTTTGAAATATACATTAACGACAATACAACCAGTGCTTTGGGATTGCTCCTTGGGGCATGATGTGGCTGTTATGCTTTGGTTGGATGAGTCGAAAAATGGAA
>JAESSU010000035.1 GCA_016763955.1 Phycisphaeraceae bacterium
ACCCCCAAGCCTCAGCCCAAGTCCGCAGATGACACCCTCGGCATGATCCCGCCAATTTTGCCCGTAACCCCCCTGCCAGTCTCAACAGACGCAAGTAAAATGCCTGCCAAGTCACCGGTAACTAACAAGTCCGCTGCCCCAAAAGTCCCCAAACCCCAAGACCTGCACCAGCAAGCGCAAAAACTTTCAATCACTGTGATTGCAATGGTCATCTGTATTTTCGTGCTCACCGTGATGATCGTGATGCTATTTATCAGTTCACAAAAGCCCGGCGGCGTCACCGGCTTATCCCCCATCAAACGCGAGCTTGGGACCGATGGCGGTTTGCGACAAGAAACTTTGCCTCAAATAAATGATGAGGTTCAATCCTCAAGCACAGCATTACCCGACCCGGTAGGCTCAATGAGCCTGCATCAAATTATCTATGATGTTCGTGAACTCGAACATGACGAACAGCTTGAGCAAGCACTTGCTAAACTCCAAGAATATGCAGAAACTCAAGAGGATGGTAAGCTACCTTTTGATCTGGAAACGGAGATCAAACGCATCGAGCAAAAAATCGCTCGTAAAAATGCAGCCTCCTTTTTCGGTAGTGACTGATTTGATTAATTTGTAAAAATGGAGGGGAACAGATGAACGACATCTCCACTCAAATGAATAACCTACCTGACTTTACCGGCCCGCGTCTGTACATGGATAATGCGGCCACTAGCTTCCCAAAACCCAAGACGGTTCACGAAGCGATGATGCATTTTGCCACACAAATCGGCGCAAGCCCCGGACGTGGTGCGTATGCCCAAGCTCGTGAAGCAGGTCGCCTGATGAACCAATGTCGCACACGCCTATGTGAACTAATTGGTGCAGATGTCCAAAAACCCCAACAGGTGATCTTTACACTCAACACCACCGATGGCCTAAACATGGCCATCCGTGGGATCACCGGCTACGCCCTTGCCAACAATACTGCCAGCCATGGCAAACCCCATGTCATCACCACCTGGATGGATCACAATTCCGTCCTCCGACCGTTTAACGCACTAGCTCAAAATAATGACATCGAGCAAACCCGCGTTAAATGTGATCCTAAAACCGGACTCGTTGACCCACAAGACATTCAAAAAGCTCTGCGACCCAACACCTGCCTCATCGCAGTGATTCATGGCTCAAATGTCACAGGCACCGTTCAGCCCATCGCAGACATCGGCAAGATCGCTCGCAAACACAACATCACCTTCCTCGTCGATAGCGCCCAAACCATCGGACACATGCCCTTAAATGTGATAGATGCCAACATCGACCTGCTGGCATTCCCCGGTCACAAAGGATTGCTCGGCCCACTTGGAACAGGCGCGTTATACATCCGACCCGGTGTTGAAAAAATAATGATCACCACCAAAGAAGGCGGCACAGGATCAATCTCCGACCAAGACACACAACCCAACTTCTTGCCCGACCGTTTTGAGTCAGGCAGCCACAATGCCATCGGCATCATCGGCCTCTCCGAAGGTGTCAAATACATTCTCGACAAAGGTATTGATAATATCTGGGCTCACGAACAACAACTCATGCGCATCATGATCGAAGGACTCAGTGAATACGGCGACATGCCCGGCCTAAACTGGTACGGCCCGCAAGGTGTCAAAAATCGCTGCGGGGTCTTTGCCGTTCGCGTCGAGGGCTACGATCAACCCCAAGCACTTTCTGACATACTCGAATCCCGCTATGGCATCCTCACCCGGTTAGGAATCCACTGTGCGCCCCTAGCTCACCAAACCTTTGGCACAGACAAAATCGGGGGCATGACACGCTTTTCCTTTGGCCCATTCCTCACCACCCAAGACGTCAAGTATGCCAGCGATGCTCCAGGACAACTCTGCCTCGAAACGCAGACGGTTGTAAAATAAAAAGTATTACCTTGTGTGTTGCCTTAGTGCTTATGATTTAACACAAAGACACAAAGGTCACGAAGGACACAAAGTATTTAAGAAATGGAATCAATTTGAATTTTGTTTCCCAGTTTTTTCAACTACTTCTTGTCTTTACCTTAGTGACCTTCGTGTCCTTTGTGCCTTGGTGTTAAAATCTAATCTGACGTAATTTTATTGTTCATTAACGCTATGCCGCTATCGCAAAAATAATCATGCCAATAAAAAAACTACCAACCTTGCTCATCAACCAAATCGCAGCAGGCGAAGTCATCGAACGCCCTGCAAGTGTGGTTAAAGAACTCGTTGAGAATAGTCTTGACGCGGGCGCATCACAGATTGATGTGACGATTGAAGATGGTGGCCGCCAGCTTATTCGCATTGCAGATAACGGCGGCGGGATTCCTGAATCCGAATTGCACCTATCCATTGAACAACATGCCACCAGCAAGCTCACCACAGTCGAGCAACTCAGTCACATCGACACCATGGGCTTTCGCGGCGAAGCCTTAGCTTCAATTAGTAGTGTCAGCCGATTACGCATCACCAGCCGATCAACCGTAGAAGGCATCGTTGCTGAAAGCGGCGCGATGCTCCAAACCGCCGGAGCCGTGATCAACCCCATTGAACCAGCTGCCTGTGCGCCGGGAACCACCATTGAAATTCGAGACCTCTTTTTCAACACGCCTGCACGCTTTAAGTTCATGCGTGCTTCAAGCACTGAGTTTGGTCACATCTCCGACATGCTTAACCGCATTGCCATCGCTCGCCCTGATGTGGGATTAACACTTTCACATAATGGTCGAAAAACGTTAGATGTCCTACCCAGTGACGATCACGTTAAACGTTGTGTCCAAGTGTTAAGTAAGGATTTAGCCGATGGCTTACTGGAGTTTGAATACCACGACACCGCCCGTGAGGGGCAGATTCAATCACCCGCGAGTGTCTGGGGTTTAGCGGGCCTTCCAAGTGTCGCAAAAGCAACGACTAAATTTCAATATATCTATGTCAATGGCCGGGCGATTCGGGATCGGAACTTAAGCCATGCCATCAAAGAAGCCTACCGCGGTCTCATCCCTTCAGACAAACATCCACTCGCTGTGGTCTGTCTCCAAATCGACCCGCATGGCGTGGATGTCAATGTCCATCCCACCAAAGCAGAAGTGCGTTTCAGTGAACCCTCACGCATGCATGGCTTGGTCTTACACGCGATCCGTCAAAGACTTTTGCAAAGCGACCTAACACCCAACACAAGCTTCTCTGGCCCAACGACAAGTTTCAATCGCCCGGATATAGATCAACTCCACACCCCGGATCACACCCCGGATCATGCCCCGGGCCAATCACCAGACTATTCATCCCGTCCATCATTCCCCAAACCCGGCGAGACGAACACAGCCCCCACAACAAGTGATTTTGTAGACTACTTTAAAAACATGCAGCCGGAGCAAAAAGGTTTTGTCTACAAAGAAGTCGCCAAAGCCATGCAAGATGCAGACCCTCAAGCACTCCTTAAAGAGACCCCACTAAGTGCATGGGAGCAAGCTCAGCGGAACAGTCCACGCGGTGCGACAGTCTCGCCGGTGTTACAGGAATTTGGCATCCTTCAAGTTCACAAAAGTTATCTCGTCACCCAAGATGATCAAGGCATCATCATCATCGACCAACATGCATTGCATGAACGGGTGATGTTTGAAGAGTTAAGTCAGCGGATTCTTAGCAAGACCCTTGAGAGTCAAAAGCTGCTGATGCCCGCGACATTTGATGCCTCTGCTCGGCGAATTGATCTGCTAGAACAGATCCAACCGTTGCTTAAAAAAATTGGCATTGAAGCAGGTCCCATGGGGCCAGACACCATTGGCGTGCATGCTTATCCGACGCTGCTTTTTGATCGTAAAGTCGATCCGATTCCGTTTATGAATGAGCTGCTTGATCAAGCAGAAGATGACAAGCTCGATGCGACCAATCCCAATGTCGATGAAGCTGTTTTGCATAAAGTCTTGGACATGATGAGTTGCAAAGCTGCGGTTAAAGCAGGTGATCAATTAACTCAGGAAGAACTCGCTGCACTACTTAAACGCCGTGATGAAATCGAACGCTCAAGCAACTGCCCCCACGGCCGGCCAACTAGTATCCGCCTAACCCTCAAAGAACTTGAGAAGCAGTTTATGCGTTCGTAGGGGAAAGGTTCCTGACACCTTGCAGGCACACACCTTTTGGTGGATTCAATTCCCCATCGCAACGCCGAGAAAAAAAATCAACCGTGTCAGGATGATTATAATTGGATTCTTCATTGAATCCAGCTAAAACCTTGGTGTCCCAGGGCAAACGCATGTACCGAAAATTGTCTTGGCGAGCCGTGTTGTGTCAA
>JAESSU010000400.1 GCA_016763955.1 Phycisphaeraceae bacterium
ATAAAAAGACGACGGGCATGACGGCCATCATCCATGCTTGGCTGCGTCCTTTTGAGGTTAGGGCATCGAGTTTCCCCTCAAGGCGTTGAATCTCACGGACACTTTCTGCAATGCGGTCAAGGGATTTTGCGGTGTCTCCGCCGCGTTGTCGGTGCATTTCCAGTGCGGTAAATAATAAGCGGTAGTTTTGCAGACCGATGCGATTGGCGGCGTTGTGCATGGCATGGGTAAGGTCGAGTCCCATTTGATATTCACGGATGAGTTGGTTGAATTCTTGATGAATGGGGCCAGTGGTATTTTTGACGAGTAGCTCAAAGGCTTGGCCGAGATTCAGCCCCGCGCGCATGCCTGATGAGAGGACGGTGATGCCATCGATGAGTTGTGCTTCAAGTTTTTCATTGCGTTGCGTGTTGAGATATTTTAGAGCTAATGGGGGTAAGAGTAGGCCACTTAGGCCGCCCAGGATCGTGCCAATGATATCTTCGGTTGCGCCGAATCCGAAGGTCGCGCCCACGCCGATGAGGATCAGAGAAAACGCCACCGCCAGCTTCGGTGAGATATCTAGGAGCAAGTGTTGATTAAGGACGCGGTCGTAAACCATCTCACGTTGTTTAAACCACTGCTTGTACCAAGGCACACCATAGAGGACACCCATGTAGGTTGCCCCTGCGACGATTGAGGAAAGTGTGATGTGCCAGAGTGTGTTGTGCATGGTTGGGTTTACAAAAACGTGTCAATGGTCAGGAAGTTTTTTTGGATTAGACGTTGAGCAAAGGTCGGGATATAGCCAGTATGACGAAGCGAGTCTTGGTCTTGATCTCGGAGCACGAAGATGTCTTCTAGCAGGACTTCATTGGTTTCATGGTCAAGTCCAATCACTTCAGAGATTGCAGTGATGCGTCGTTGACCAGAGGAAAACCGGGTGACCTGTACGACAAGGTTCACCGCTGAGGTGATTTGCTCACGGATCGCTCGCATGGGCATGTCCACTGCCATAAGGACCAATGTTTCTAATCGTTTCATTGCATCAACAGGCGTGTTTGCATGGAGGGTGGATAGTGAACCATCATGGCCGGTGTTCATCGCTTGGAGCATGTCCAAAGCTTCAGGCCCGCGGACTTCGCCGACGATGATACGGTCGGGGCGCATTCGCAGCGCATTACGCAGTAAGTCTCGAATGGCATACTCGCCGCGTCCTTCAACATTAGCTGGACGTGCTTCTAAGGGGACTACATGGGGCTGGGGCAGTTGCAATTCTGCGGACTCTTCAATGGTGAGGATGCGTTCGTTTTGTCGAGCAAATGACGAAAGGACATTAAGCAAAGTCGTCTTACCCGAACCGGTGCCGCCGGAGATGATGATGTTTAATCGGCCTAACACGCAACCTTGCAAAAAGCTTGCTGAATGAGTACTTAGTGATCCACGTTCGACAAGATCGTCAATGGTAAAAGGAATCCAACTGAACTTGCGAATTGTTAAGGTCGGCCCGGCAAGTGACAGAGGTGGGATGACAATGTTCACGCGGCTGCCATCAGCAAGTCGAGCATCGACCATAGGGTTGGAGTGATCAACGCGCCTGCCTACTGGCGTGAGGATTCGCTCAATGACGGAGATTAAAATTTCGTCGGAGAAAAAGCTGCGTGTGGTGCGTTGGATAATGCCGTTTTTTTCGACATAGATTCGGTCTTTGCCCACGACCATGATTTCGGTGACATTGGCCATCTCCAAGAGGTCTTGAAGGGGACCTAGGCCGAGCATGATATCGACCAAGTCTTTGCTGACGATGCGGTGGACGATGTAATGTCTTAGGTCTTTGGGAAGCTCTGCGAAAATTTGATCAAACTGTTCTTCAAAAACTTCTTCAGCAATGGCCACGTCTTCCGCCACACAAGTTGGATCAAAAAGCAGAGGCATCGTGTCCACCAAATCTTGGGCGATTTGTGTTAGAGCTTGATCAAATGAAGGGGCCGCATCAGGCAGGTCGATGAATTTATAATCCGTCTGAACCTTGCCTTGACATTGCCTGACAACCTCCGCTAAAACCATGCGATGCAGATAGCTGTAGACGGTATGGCTGATGATGGTTTTATCCAGATCATGGATATATTCATCGAGAATGCTTCGCAAATGCCACATCATCTGCTTGAGGTAGGACGTGTCAGTTTTCTTGATGTCAGCCGTTGCACGGAGGTTCATCCGGTCAAGCAACTGAGCATGGACTTGTTGCTCAAATTGCATCAGATTCTGTTGATTTTGTTGTTGTGTTTGTCGTTTAGAAGCTGATGCGTCTTCTTGATCACCGGGTCGGAGCATGGCTAGAGAGTATTGCCCGATTTGAATTTCATCACCGAAATCCAGCTTGGTGGATTGGTTGTATCCAAGGTCTCGTCCGGCGACGCGCGTGGCTGCTCGGCTGAGGTTTTCAACAAAAAACTGGTTGCCTTTTTGTTGGATTTTCAGATGTTTGCGTGCGACAAACGTGCTTTTGAGTTTGACGTGACAGTCGTCATCGCGTCCCACTAGCAGTGATTGCGTATCCACTTTGAGGGTGGATTGTTCATTCTGACTGTGATCAAAAAGCCAAAGTTCCATAGGCTATGCTGCTTAATTTCGGTTGTTAGTGGATCTGTTGCCGGTTGTCGGTTGTCGGGCGGCGACGTTCAACGAGTTCAACGACGGTGGGATTTAGACCGCCACTGGGAATTTTGGTGAGTTCCATATCGCCGGGGTTGCGGACGCTTAGGTCAAAGTCTCCGACCATGGTGCGTTCGATGAGGTTTAGGAGTGTGGCTTGGTCGGGGGTTACTTCAATGGTAATACTCGAAAAGCGTGATTGGTTTACGCGTCGGCTTGCCGATTCGTAGCTGGTGTGGCTGCCTAGTGAGATGATTTTGACACGTTCCATCACGGGTAAAACCTGCACGCCGTATTGTGTTTGAAAGGCTGCTTCCATATCCACGAACATGCCTACACGCAATGCGCCAGGCACGGTCTTGGAATTGATTGAGAGTACTTTAAGGCGTTTGCCACGGGATATTTTTTGATCGATCAGATCGGTTTGAGCTGATGTAAAATGTCTATGTAAGAGGATTTCGCCTGCATTGGCTGATCGTTTAAGAGGTTCTTTTTGACTGATCGAAAGATCGAGATTGATCTTATCGACATAGCCCATTTGATCAAACGTTTCTCGAAATTTCGGTGTATCGGGAATACTGATTTCATAGACATCACGTTTGCGGATGCGGTCGCCTGAGCTGACGGGGACTTGAAAAATATAGGCTGGAAAACTGTTGAGTTTATTTTGCTGTCTGATTTGTGAAATGTAGATATTGGTCAGGATCACCGCAGCTGCTGCGAGAACCACTGCCACGACGACAAGTTTGGTGTTCCCCGGATTTGTGGGAGTTTTAGGGGGGGATTGATGAGGATTGTTTGTTGATTCTACTGCCATGAATTGCTCTTTGTTTTTAGGATCATCAATGCCTGTTGATACTGATAGGGTGACGGTACCATAACAGCAGTTTAACCCCTGCATCGCCATCTGGACGGGCGCGAATGACTAAGACCTGTTCCGCTGGCGGGGTCAAGTGATTTGCGTTGTTGAGCATTGGACTTCGGACATAGACTTGACTGGTGGCATTACTTTGTTGGGTTGTTTGGCGAGTTTGGAGTTTGGAAAACCCCATGCTGATTGCAGCGTCGGCATAGCTTCGTTGAATCTGGTCTTGCGTTTGTCCAGTGACTTGCCAAAGCGCATATTGTTCAGTGATGTGTCCATCGGTGCGTGTAAAACCGGAGACCCGTTTGCCGTTAGCGGGAGCTGGCAGATTCGCGGGCTCGCTGAGTAGAACTTGATCACCCTGGCGGATAAGTAAGAAATTCCCCACGTTATTGTCGGGGATCATTCGGTTTGTCCAATCGTATGACTGTTCGTAGATGCCTCCCATTGAATCGTTCATGTCCCTATTCATATCCATTTGCATTTGTCCAGTGGTGACCTTTCGGACACGACGGGGCAGGACATCATCCCATACGGTGTAGACTGCAAAAGCGCTAATGACCAGTAATCCAAGGAGCATGGGAATCATCGCTGCACGATGCGCCCCTGTTTCTTCATCTTTATTCAACGGATTGTTAGTCGTGGGTTGGGGTATTTTCAATAGGATCTCCAAGTGTATCTGTAACTGCGATTTTCAATGTCCGGGCCAAACCAGTAAGGCGTTGGGCCAGCATAGTGATAAGGGGAATGCCCGCGATAAATACTGTTAATCGCATCGGCTAGGTCGTTAGTGGCAAGTGAATCCAGCCGCGTGTAAAGCTGTTCAAGGCTAACTGCACTAATCCCCCGCGTCGGGTCGATCACCGCCCCTGGATGAGGCTGCCAAATGTCATAGCGGTAGCCAGGTTCAATCATCACCAAGTCAGCACTGCGAATGAGATATTGGTTGCCGATCTGATCGACGACGTGAAGTAGACGTGGGGTTGATCGGGCAGGTGAGTCGGCGACTTGCATTTGGACATAGCTGCCTAATTCAACACGGAATTGTGTATAGCCTTGGGTGAATGCCCAAGGCAGATCATCACGTCGATGGCCATGCTGAATATCGCCTGCTAGTTTACGCCACAAGGGTGTGGAGTCCTGTGCAAACTCTAAGCGAAGTGAAGTCTGCACGGAGTGGCTGACATTGGACAGTGTTTCATAGGTTTGCAGGGCTTGGGAGGACATGCCACTATCGTTAAGGAAGGTGTCATAGGCCAAATCTGTGCTTCTGACATAGCTCTGGGGCAGGTTTTGGACTTCGCCGTGTCCTGCTAAGAATGTCTCGCCAAGCTGGTCATTGGACTGTGAGGGGCCCACAGGTAAAGTCGCATCCGAGTGACGGTATGAGCGAAGCATTATGTGAATATCGCTGGGGGCGCTGGTGACTAAATGTGAGGCTTTAAGCCACGCATCATGTCGATCCATGACCAGTGCATGTTGAACACGAACCACCCCGCGTCCTGCAAAAAAGAGCAGGCTCAGTGTGACAAAAATGATTGGCAAAGCCAAGACCATTTCAATCATGGCCGTCGCGTGACGGACTGGGCGTAGGCGGTCGCGTGTCATCAGTGAGTTGGGTCTTCCTGTTTGGAGAGTTCTATTTTTGTTTGCAATTCCGACAAGACTGATTCATAGAGTTTGCCACTGATTAGAGGCTGTAACTCTGTGGACACAACGGCGTGGCTTAAGTCCGGATGTGGGTTGGCAACGGCGGTGCCTAACCATCCTTGATGCCAAAGCGTGCGGTTGTTTGCGTTGCTTACATGCAGGTCATACGGAGCGAGCATGGTGGGGGCTGTTTCGGTGGGGGCAGTGGGGCTAGCCCAAGGTAGATGACGCAAATGGTTCATCGCCACAACAGTACGTTGAATCTGATCACTAAGCGGTTGAGTTTGTGAGGTCTCTACATAAAGCATCGGTGCTGGTTTGGGACTGTTTTTTGAAAAATTATAAGGTGAGGAAATTTTCAAAGGTTCTCCCACATTGATACCCAGCAGAAGATAATCATCAATGCGATAGATGGGTTGGCGGGGGTGTTTGTTGTTTGTCTCTTTGGGAAGAAGTTTGAGATTAATGGAACGGTCTTGCAATACATTGTAATGCCATATTTCGCGCCAGATACGCGGGTGCAGTTGTTTGATTCCCTTTTTTCCCCATGATTTAGGATTAAGGTTTTTATCCCATGGGTAGTATTCGACATTTAAGGCTTTGGAAGTGTGTCGGTTTAGGAGCTTCCAACTGCCATGGCTTTTGAACTTTGGGTTTGACGGTTCGTAAGCACTTTTGATTTCCACAGTGATAAAGGCAACCTCACGGATTCGCTGTGGTTGGTTCGTCATGATCTGGAAGATTTGGTCTAAATCGGTGACCCATTTTGAATCGTAGATCGGTTTAATGGGGCGGGACTTGTCAGGCCAAAGTTGTGCAAGTTGTTGACGATTGATTTTTGCCAAATGGGTTGCTAATCGTTTGTGATGCATGCGGGATGCGATCGATCCAATTTTGCGGAATAAAGCCATGTCTTCAACTGCGGGCCTCTTAACGGTCGTTGATAGCTGAGGCTCGTCTTGCCAATAGCGTCTTGAATGTGCTTTAGGGATCGATGCTCGTTTAATTGAGATGGGGCATTTCCCGCGTGGGCCTTTGGGGGAGCCTAGTTTAGTTGTCAGGATGTTAAGGGTTTGCAAATCGTGGCGAGTGAATGGTTCATATATGTCAGTTTCTGACTGGTAGGTATGGTCTTTAAAGATGACAGATTTAAAATCGTCAAATACACCACGTTGCCAAGGGACAACTAATTGATCCGTGGGAAGCAGTAGGGCAGAGGCTTCTGTTTGCCTAGCGGTGGTGTCGAGGATACTGCCCCGCAGGACGGAGAGTTGGGTTTGGATTTCTAGATTTTCCAGAATGGCTTGATTGATTTCATCAAGTGTCGAGATGGCTTGCCAGATGCTACCTGTGTTGTTGGATTTGTCATTCGGACGGGCATATGTAATGTTGTGTATATCTGCTGAGCTAATATTTTTTGTAATGAATTTCTTGGCGGCTTGTGTTTTTTTGAGTTCTTTGATTGTGATTTGTTTGAGATTATTAAAATACATCGCAACGGGGTTGTCATTTTCGATGGGTTGCCAGTCGCGGGGGAGTTTTTGAATGTCTAGTTGCTTAAGGAGCTTGTTCACAGCTTGAAGGTCTTTGGCGGAAAGGTCAATCGCGGTGGGGCTGGCGTTGATTAGTCCTGCTTGGACGATCAAGTTTGCCATCGCTTGGTTATTCATCGCGACCGTGTTGAGGCTTCGGGCAATCCAGCTTGCGCCCGAATCGGCACCTTCTTTGGCGCTAAAAGAAGTCATTTCTTTCACGCGTGCATGTCTGCCAATACTTAGGACTCCAAAGGCTGCTGCTGCGGTGAGCAGGAGAATGAGCAGTGTTAGTAACAGCGCATGGCCGTGTGGTTTTCGACGTTTACAAGGGTTCAAATCAGATGCTATCGATAAGATCATAATGGCGTACAGTCTTTCTAAAAGGGTTTGAACCCTATAATCCTAATGCCAGAGCCTTGCTTCTGCCAGTGGCGTGACCGCTTGGAGATGGAAAATCATCTGTTGAAGTTGGGCTTGATTGGGCTGAGTTAGGTTGCCTTGGGCAAGATCATCCTCCGCACGATTGACCCAATTCTGAAAATCGGTGGCCTGTTGGAGTTGGACTTGCCACATGGGTGTCCATAAATCAAAGGAATGATTGTTGAAAACCGTCACCTGAGCCACGCCTTGAGTTCGGTTTGTGGGCTTGGTGCGGTCGAAGCGACTGGGCCAAAAAGCAGCTTGGTTGTGTCGACTGGCATATGCCAAAAAAGTGAGCTTGTTCGATTGGTAAACGCGAATTGATTCACGGGCCGCATCGCATTCACCGCCATCGTCGCCCCGGTTAAAGCTGCTGCTATCAAGTGTCACAGGCCCCGGCAGCGTATCGTGGTTGATCCCCTCAAACGGGTTGGGGATGCCCCTAACGTATGCCTCGTCATCCATTAGGTCAGGGTAATGGTTTGCGAGCTGGCTAGTGGAACTAAAGGTGTTGTCGTTTTCACGTCTTAGGGCGCGACGTTGGGAATTTGTGAGATCGCTATTGTCATGTGGGTTAAATTCCTGGCTGTCCAGTGAGGCACAAATAGGATTTTCATTGATCCCCAAATAAATCAGAACCTGATAGATGTACACCACATGATCTGCGAGGTTGTCATTGTCATCGTCAGGATTGTATGGCGGGACACCGACTTGTGAATCACCTTCAGGAACAGGGCGGACTAATGTGTTGTCAAGATAAAGCCACATACGCTTGTTGTCACTAATTTCACGAACCTCAGCAAAGGGGGGGATGTCGAAATCCTGATCATTATCATCTTCATCTGGCTCAGCACGCAGATCCATCGGGTTTAGATGATTGTCACCAAGCCACCAGTTGCGAGACATGATCATATAGATGCTCGGCGATTGTCGAGACTCACGCATCTGGACTTGGTTGGATGCGTTTTGGCCGAAGTTGCTTTGCACGTTATACGTGGGACTAAGCGAACCGTCACTGGCAGCTTGCATAAACCCCTGTCCCCAGCGATATCGGCTTTTAATTTGTAATCGCAGATAGGCTGTCCGAGCGATGGTTTGATCATCTGGATTGAGTGTGCTGGGATAGTCTGCGGTCCACAAGGGTTTGACCATGCGATTGTGTTGTTTAAAACCGTTTTGCGGCCAGAGGTAATTAAGCTCATTGCGGCTGACATATTTAGTCATCTGTGCATAGTTTTGGCGGTATAAATTGATATGGCGATTAAAAGGCATGGGGCGGCGATTGGGATTGTGCTGCAAGTCATTGAGAATTCGGCCCAGTATCCCATAAGTATGATAGCCCGTGGGGGGACGGTCATAAGGGCTGTCTTCAATCAAAGGCGGATGAGATGTGTCAGATGGCGGTGATTGATATCCGCCGCCAAAAGGTGAACTCAAAGTGGCTGTGTTTGTCGCAGAGACCATCGCGTGCGGCAGTGCCAGTGATGCCCATGCGGTGGTTTGAGGTTCGGGTTCATTGAGTGTGACAGGCATGCTTGAAGGAGGTGTTAAGACCTTACTGATTTGCGATGTTAATCCACTTTGTGTGTCAAACAATGCAAATAACGACTGTGGCATTTGAGCATGTGCCTGCTGAAATTGTCCTGGTGAATGAAGCATCGAAAATTCTAGTGATCGTTGCCCAAATACCGTGTCGAACGGGCCGCGGTTGGTGATGCGATGTGAATCATAATCCGGCAGTGAACCATGAAGTACAGGATTTATAAAATCGTCAAAGGAGGTTTGTAATTGTGAATCACTATGTTCAGAATGCCTAAAGTTTATGTCCACGTCCCAGGGAATGGTTGTTACAAAAATGCCCGGACTGTTGTCAGCTTGTAGGTTCGCTCGTCCGACATCCGAAGCATGCACGTTTGCAAGTGTGGGCAGTGAGTTCATGCAGGCAATACTGATCTCATTGAGATTCTCAATCGCGGTCCACATATTGCCCGGGTAATGTGTGTCTTGCGTGATGTCGTAGTTTCTAAATGTGTTGTGCACCTCTTTGAGTTCGTCGTTTTCCGTGGTCATTTCACTGTGAATACGCGAGAGTTCAGTGTTGATGACGCTGTCCAAAAGAGAGTTGCCACTGTTGACATGGTTGATCCCTTTCTCAGGATCGATAATTCTTTCAAGGCCCTTAAGTAAGACATCGTATTCGTCATATTGTGCTTGGGCGACCATGGGCTGTGAATCTAGGACGGGGATCGCAGCTAGATAGCGTGTGATGGTGATGTTGTTCATTGCAACGGTGTTGAATTGCCGTGCGATCCAAGTGCCTTGTGCGTTGGCTGTAGCATCGGCTGAGTGCTGGGTGACGATGCGGTTGTTCACATGTTTGCCAAGGTTTAGCACGTAGTAAAGCAGAGATGCGATCAGGACAATGGCAAGCAACATGATGACCAATACCACGCCCCGTTGAGCCGCTGCGCGAATGGGATTTGTGTTGAATTTTTTCATCCTCATTCTTCCTTGCTCACCTGTATTAGCAGTTGACGGACTTCATCGGTATTGTGGATTTTCCCTGCAAGGCGCAGGCTAATGCGAGCCTGATTAAACTGGCGGACACCGATGTGATGCTTGGCTTGGGCAACAAGATGCTCGTATTCTGTGTCATTAAGTCGTGTGCGGATTTCGTCATTAGTAATGATTTTTTTGGCGCGATTGTATGCCGTCTTAGCGTTACCAAATTCACCTTTTGCACGGTACTTGTCCCCGGTATCACGCTCGAGGGTATAGTCGCTTAACGTTTTTAATTGGGCAATCGCTGTGATGATGCGCGAGTCATTAGGAGCCACCGCCGCAGCTGCATTTAATTCTTTACGAGCAACGGCAAGATTGCTTTGTTTTAAGGCTCGGCGTCCTGCCTGATAGTGCATTTGGGTCTGAGCGGTGGTTAGCTTCTGCCGCAATCCCGTATCAGATCCCATGGCAATGGCATTTTGATAATGCTCCATGGCTGTGCTGTAATTTCGAGCTGACATGGCATCGTCACCGGCAGAAACCAAGGTCGCACGGGCGTTGGCATTGTTGATCCGTGCAATGGCAGTACGCGCTTGGGGCATGTCTGCAAAACTTAACGCTCGGGTGTACTGAGTTGTCGCACTTTGCAGATCACCGGCACGTTCACGTTCCTGACCAACCTGATAGGCCATCTGTGCTCGAAGTTGATTGATCTGCTGAGCCACCGCAGAGTCTTCTTTGATCTGTTGAGCGCGACTGTAAGACTCAATAGCCTGAGATAACTGATTGTTACGCTGGGCAGTTCGAGCATCAACAAGAGCCTGCTCATACTCGCGTGTCCGCTTAAGCTCATTGATTTTTTGCCCCAGAAGTTGATTGGAAAAACGAAGCTGCTTTTCTTCAAGCATCGCAATCGCTTCGTCTTGACGACCCGTGTCCACCAACTGCTGGGCTTTGTCGAGAATGTTTGCGATGCGACTTTGCCCGACCATCGCGTTGAGCTTGATGCTCAGGTCATCTAATGTTTTCTGTTCCACGGGTGTGGGCGAGTAACTGTTTTGCTCAATAAGTTGCTGGCGGGCAAGGTCGTATTTTGCTTCACCCATTAACAGTTGAATCTTGTCAATCTGGTTGGCAAAGGCAGATTGGCGTTGCGTCTCACGAATGAGGACTTTGAGTTGTTCACGCTGTTTAGGTTCAAACGCGCCTGATTCATCAGCAGCAATGAATGCTTGTACCCCAGCGTCATAAGCTTTGTTTTTTAAATGAATGTGTGCTTCACAAAGCAGTTGGTAACCACGACTTTTAAGTCCCAAATTCGAACTTGCGGGCCACTGCTTGATGAGCTGTGAAAAGAGAATCGAAGCTTGCGGGTAATCCTTGGCTTTGAATTGGTCTAAAGCTTGTTTGTAGGCATTGTGTGCAAGGGTGATTCGTGCTTTATGTGCTTCTTCTTCCTTGTGGTTCTGAGTGAGCAAAAACCCGCCGAGAACCAGAAGTTGAATGATAATGAAAAGGCCAAGATACAAAGGCAACCGACTCTTACGTGGGAGCATCGCGGTGGGTTCGTTGGAACCGGGTAGGGCAGAAAGGGGTTGGTTTGAACTGGTCTTTTGAGTTTGACCTGTGATCGTGGTGGCGTGGAGTTGTGGTGTGTCAGGATGATCTATTGTGCCGGTGAAGTGCCTCTTGATGGTGTCCACCAGTTCGCTGCCTGATGCGATACGTTGGGACAAATCCTTGGCCATCAGGCGATCGATTAACTGGCTAACGGTCTTGTCTAAGCCGGGAACTAACTCGTGGAGGGGCGTTGCTTTGGCACGATGGTTAGAATGCCACTTCATCCAACGCAGCGATTGATTGCGTTGGTCTTTGAGTACAAAGCGAAAAGCTTGTTCGAAATTTTCACGCCCCGCAAGCATTTCATAAGCAATGATGCCCAGTGCATAGAGGTCCGCTCGCCCGTCTACGGCTTCACCGCTGGTAAGCTGCGGTGCCATGTAGCGAACGGAACCTGCAGCCATGGTGTCGGTGTCGCCGATGAGTGAGGCAAGCCCAAAGTCACAGATTTTTAGTCCGCCATTATTGGGCATGAGAATGTTGGCTGGTTTTAGGTCTCGATGAACCACGCCATGATCATGTAGGTGCTGTAATCCCATTGCGGTTGCTGCAATAATTCCTAACGCTTGTTTGGGAGGCATGGGGGCTGCGAGCTTTCGCAAAATGGTTTCCAGTGAGGAGCCTTCGATGTATTGCATCACGATAAATAGACCGCGCTCTTCTGAGATGTATTCATAGATCGCAACGAGATGTCGCGGGTCTTTTTCGGAAAGTTCACGCCCTAGTTTTGCTTCATTGGCAAAGTGCTCTTTAGCCGTGTGGGAATCCATGTCCAACGTGGTGGCAGATAACTGTTTGATAGCAACAATCCGGTTAAGTAAGGGGTCTGTCGCTCGCCAGACGATCGCGCTGCCTCCGGAACCGATTTGCTCATCAATACGATATTTTCCCACCAGATCGCCTGGTTGGATAGAGGAAGGTAAGGCAGAATGGCCTGCTGATTGCGTCATCAATGACTCCGGGGTAAGGGCTCAAAAAAGTTCATCGGTTGTCGTGGTGAAGGTGGTAATTCGGTATCAATACCTTCGTTGTTAAGCGTGTAAAACGCTTTGACTAAAGTATGCTTTGCATCGGTGCTATCTGCAAACATCGGCCAGACATATGGAACCGCTAGATGAAGCTGATGCTCGACTTGAACGGTGATTGGTTCCCGTGGGCCAAATTGGTATAAGCCCTCTTTTAATTCATCCCATTGCAGGTCGGTTGCACTTTCGGTCACCGCACGCAAGAGGGTGATACTTGTATGTGCGTTGGCATAGGCTAATCGCTGAGCAAGCAAACCATCGATCCACTTTGGTGGTGTTTGATTAAGTGCTGTGTAATAGGATCGGAATCCTTCGACTAAAGCCTGTGAGGTGCTCGTGGGGGAGTCTTGTGTTCGACCTGCAACTGGGAGCAATGCAAACACAGCAGCTTGACGAATATACTCCGCTTTGGGGCCATCAGGGAGAAAAATGTAATTGCGGGATTCATCGTTGGGGTCATTGATATCGTCCATAGGCACGGTGGTGATCGCTCGGCGTGTTGCCGCAAAAGCAGCATAGTGAACAAAAATATTGCCCCCCATGACCAGCGTCGTCTGCGCTAAAGTCAACGTGCAAAACAGTAACATGGGAAGGATCAAAACAAATTCAAGCGTGGTAGAACCCTGCTGGCAAGTTACCTTTTTGACAGGGAAATTTGCAACGCGAAAAAGAAATAGGAGAGAAAAAAGAACTCCCGCCAAACAGGCAATAAACAGCAAAATTAGCGGGCTGCTAATCCAATCACAGATAGCTCCTCGGAGCCATGATTCTATGTGATTGATCGACGGGGACATGGGACGCTCATTTCTATTGCCTTCTGCATTTTATTCGGTGATTACCACCGCCGTTTTGTAGGTTATTTA
Organism: Phycisphaeraceae bacterium; assembly: GCA_016763955.1. Lineage (GTDB taxonomy): Bacteria > Planctomycetota > Phycisphaerae > Phycisphaerales > Phycisphaeraceae > UBA7800. Next base: position 13,115 of record JAESSU010000400.1, read on the forward strand.
CCAACACCCTAAACATCAACTCCAAGGCATGGGGACATGGAGTAAAAATTCAATCCCTGCGATCAAACCACCACCAGCCACCGCGACACCAAAAGGGACGCGTGGGCTGTCCGTGGGCATGTTGGGTTTTACTTTTGCGGATAGCGTCATCACCGTTGATAAAATTCGCATTAGCGTTCGCCCCATAATCCGGTGACGGCACATGATGATGATGGCCATGACAAACGCAAGGGCAAAGCTGTACACCAAACAACCTAAGGCGCATTCCCAGTTGGCACAAATCGCACCAAACCCAGCACAAAGTTTAACATCACCGCCGCCCATCCCGCCCACAAAAAACATGATCGCCATCGGCAGGAAACCGGCAAGGAGTCCGAGTCCACTACTGCCCATCCCTTGCCCAAAGGTTTCAAAACCAAGTTGGCAATAACCTGCAATCCCTGCCCAAATCAATCCGAGTAAAACGGCGGTAAGGGTTAGCCAATTGGGAATCTTGTCTGTGCGTAAATCACACACAGCTGCCGTGGCTAGCACCACGATCAGGACACCTAAGCTGACAACCTCATGTGGACTGGCATTCACAGGCAGGTCTTTCGTATTGAACGGTGACAAAGTATTCGTAAGCAATGCAAAACCAGACTCCGGGGGCCGGGGTTTGGGGGGCGGGTTTTTAGCCACCGTCTGTGGTGATGCATTGCAATACAATGATCCGATGGCCAGGGTTAAGAATTAAAAACCTTAGCCAGCATCGTCGAACGTACCATCATCACTAGGCAGGTCGCCGGTGTCTGATTCGATATCGTTCCAATTGCCTTTGACCATGTCGGTGATTTCGCGACGGTAGAAGAATAAAGCAGCTAACATTGGCAGCACAATCGCGCCGATGATCAGCAGCTTTTCAAGTCCTTCAGCACCTTGTTCATCACGATAAAGTCGTGTGGCTTGTGCAGAAATACGATGAGCTAGTTCTTTGGCTCGTTGCATTGGGAATCCTTTCTTAAAGGCAAAGGCTGGGGCTGGTAAATCGTCCATAAATATTGTGTGAGCCCTAAAGATTTAGGGCAACGGCATCGCGTTTATCGTGGTCATCAATCCGTAGTAAGCGGTGAGGGTGGCTAAAAGTATTTTGATGATCCAA
>JAESSU010000401.1 GCA_016763955.1 Phycisphaeraceae bacterium
CGACGGTAGCGATGTTGGATTTCGTTTGGAACTTGGGGGTATTACTGGCCATCTAGATTTTGCACGGGACACTGGCTTGATACTCACACCTGATCAATGTATCCCCGTGGCGATGGCCATTCTTCGTGTGTTTATCGAACATGGTGACCGCACTGACCGCCGCAAAGCTCGCCTAAAGTATTTACTTGATGACTGGGGTTTTGAAAAGTTTCTCCAGGAGGTCCAGACCCATTTGCCATTTACGCTTCAAAAAATTGAGCGAGCGTTGTGCGAACCACGTGGCCCAATCAACCGCCTCGCTCACGTCGGGATTCACCCGCAATGCCAAACCGACAAACACTATGTAGGCGTAGTCCTGCCTGTGGGCAAACTGACTTCCGGGCAAATGCGTGACCTTGCAAATATTGCGATTCGTTACGGTAGCGGTTCGATTCGTCTGACCGTTTGGCAGAACCTATTAATCAGCGATATTGCGACTGCTGATATTCCCGCGGTGAAAGTTGCTTTGGAACAAACGGGCTTGCACTGGTCCGCGAACCAATTGCAAGCTGGACTAGTCGCCTGTACGGGCAAGGCTGGTTGTAAGTTCGGAGCTGCGGACACCAAGGCACATGCCATGCAAATCGTCCGTGAACTTGAATCCCGTTTGGAACTAGACCAACCTCTAAACATTCATCTCACCGGCTGTCATCATTCCTGTGCGCAGCATTACATCGGCGACATCGGCTTGCAGGCTATCCCGCTAGAGCAGCATGACGAGAGTATGGTTGAAGGCTATCGTTTGTTTGTCGGCGGCGGTTCTGGTGAACAGCAAAATATCGGCAGAGAAATTCAGCCACCCGTTGAAGCAACGCAATTGCCCATGGTATTAGAGCAAATGCTACGCACCTACCACGAGCTTCGTCATGATGCGAATGAAACCTTCCATGCGTTTACCGCACGACACACGGAAGAAGAACTCCAAAACATATTCGACTCAAGCGAGCTTAACCAGCCTGTTTTGTCTTAAAGAAAGATTGTCATGCAAACGCCTGTTATCCCTGAATCCGCTCCATTTGATCCACAACAACGCGCCTGGCTCAACGGCTTTTTTGCAGGCCTACTCCCCACCCCCGGAAGCGCCGCAGCGGTTTTGGATGAACCATCATCTTTGCAGGAAGAAGAATTTCCCTGGCATGATGACTCACTTGAATTGTCCGAACGTCTGGAACTAGCAAAGGATCGGCCGTTGCCTTTGCAGCTAATGGCCGCCATGGCCCAGCTGGATTGTGGTGCGTGTGGGTATCAATGCCAAACCTATGCAGCAGCGATTGCAGATGGGGCAGAAAAAAGTTTGACCCGTTGTGCCCCCGGCGCAGCAGCAACTTCCAAAGCTCTCAAAAAAATCGTCAAGCAAAATATGCCCGCAACACAAACCACAGGTATAACACCAGCGAAAGCACCATCAAATGACGGCCCGCAGCTATTTGAAACGCCGTTACTGACAGTAAAAAAACTTAACGGCAAGGGCTCCGCAAAAGACACTCGCTTCGTGGCATTAGACTTAACAGACAGTAAATTAAGCTATGAAGTAGGCGACAGTCTAGGAGTCTATCCTCAAAATGATCCTTCATTAATCGGACAAATTTTAAATCAGCTAAGTGTGCCTGCCGATACGCCGGTGACTGTTTGCAATCAACATGTTCCACTGGAAGAAGCTCTGCGATATTCTTGTGTTGTGACGACATTAGAGGAACAAGTCGTGTCCTTGTTTGCTCAGTGCGCGATGGAGCCATTAGCGTGCGAAGAACTCCAAATATTAGCGGAGAACGACGATGCTTTAGCAGACATGGACCTTCTGGATTTGCTGGCACAGTATCCGTTGGTTCGTCCTTCGATCAATACTCTGATCGCGTCGTTACCAAAGTTACTGCCAAGGCTATATTCGATTGCGTCATCACCCAAAGTCTATCCGCAGGAAGTGCATCTTACTGTGGGTGTCGTAAGCTACGAAGCAGGTAGACGCGTGCGGCAAGGCGTGGCCTCAAATTATTTGGCCAGTCGAGTAGCCCCCGGTGATTCGGTTAAAGTTTTTATCCAGAAAGCTCACAACTTTGCCTTGCCATCGAACTCGAACACTAGAATTATTATGATCGGTGCGGGGACGGGAATTGCACCTTTTAGAGCCTTCTTGCAAGAACGTTCTACAATGACGATTCCCGGGAACACGCCTAACAATGATACAGAGTCGCGTGGAGAGAACTGGCTTTTCTTTGGCGATCAACGACGCCAGACCGATTTTCTTTACGAACGTGAATTGCTGCAATACCAAGAACAAAATGTTTTAAGTCGACTAGATGTGGCTTTCTCACGTGACCAAAAAAACAAAGTCTATGTGCAGCATCGCATTCTCCAGCAAGCTCAGGACGTGTGGCAATGGCTTGAACAAGGGGCTCATCTGTATGTGTGTGGCGATGCCCGCCAGATGGCTCGAGATGTGGATCAGGCACTACATCAGGTTGTCTCACAGATGGGCGGCCTCAATGAACAAGCGGCGAAAGATTACATCGCTCAATTACGAAAAAATAATCGATACCAGCGTGACGTGTATTGAGTTTGTGTAATGTTTAGCAGGATCAAAACAATTCCACAATAAACACGCAAAGATAGATGGCCCAACCACGCAGCTAGTCCGTCAAGCTATGAACGAATTAATTTTGTCTACACGAGCATACGACAGAATCCGCGGGAGCTGAAATGAGTCATAAAATATCGAATATTTAGAATATGATCGCTTGAGCGACTGTGATGAGTTCTTCCATGTCAGCATCGCCCATGACACAGAGCCAGCGGTCGTTTTCATGGCTCATGACCATGTTTATACCGTTGACTGTGTGGGTGCAGAATTGCCGACCGTCGCGTTCGATCATTTTGCCTTTGGGTGATTGGAGCTTGCTGCCGTCAGCGATGGCGATTGTGATAAGTTGATCGCCACGTTGAATCATGGCGCAGGTCAGCGTGATCCCTTCGTGCTGGTGCAGACAGCAGGACTGCATCTGACCGGGCAAATCGGGCACCAACATGGCACCACTGGCCTGAGCGGCCAGAACTCGGTTGGCCTCTTGTATGCTGGAGACCTTCGCATGTGGGGAAAGTTCATTGGTCACATCATGGTAAATCTGGGCCAACCCAGCCGGGGCGGCGATGGCGGGTGTGCTACTGCCTTGAATCACCATCCAACCGATCATCACGGCGATGAGAATCACTGCGGCGGCAGACGTGGGCCGCCAGAAACGTTGAGGCATTTTCAGAACAGCCGGTTCATGTTCCGTCTCGTCACGCATGACTTGTTCAAGCTGCTTTGCCAGGCGTGAAGTATCTACTGGGCGGTTGGCAAGTTCAGCCAGTCGTGTGGAGGTTGCCTGATTCAGTCGATCCTCAGTATTGGGGTTGTTCATGCTAATGACTCCCGTGTAGAAACCCACCCGCGTTGTACAGCCAACTGGTGCAGACGGTCGCGTAACATACTCCGTCCCCGGTGGGTTCGACTCTTGATCGTCCCGAGGGCAACATTGAGGATTATTGCCACCTCGGCATGTTCCAACTGTTCGACATCCACCAGCAGCAGTGTCCAGCGAATATCTTCAGGCAGTTCGCCCATCGCCTGAATCACTGCGTCATCTTCAAAACGACTCATCAACGCTTCGGGTTCAGTCCACTGTTCATCGAATTGACCTGTCGAATCCTGTGGGTTATCTGCGGCCAACTCCAGCACCTCGGAAGAGACGGACACTTGAGCAGGCTTGTTACGTTGAGCACGCAACTGGTCAATGTGCGTACGGCGCAGGATGGTGAGAAGCCATGCCTTGAGATTGGTATCGTCCTGATAGGTGTCAATCGCACGCATCGCTTTGATCATGGTTGCCTGAGCCAGGTCCTCCCCCTGTTGGTTATGTCGTGTCAAGTACTGGGCCGTCCTCAAGACCATGGGCATCAGGGGCCACGCCAGCTGCTTAAACCGCTGTGCTTGAGCATCACTGATCGCTCCGTTATGCATGCACACTACCCTTATAAACGAATCTCAATGGTGAAAAAGTTCCATGACCTGAAAATAATTGTAGTCCATGGATAAGATTCGGTAAAAGATGTCGCGTGATGAATTTTCGGCAGTTCTTTTATTGTTTGATTGTGACAGAACCCAACAGAGGTGGATTCAGACATGCAAAATAGCAATCGTGATATCATCGAGTTGCGGTTGTTTGCCTTGATGGTCCGCGGCCAGTTGCACCAGTTTTGCCGCCAGTTCGTGCGAGGAAGCCTGGTGATTGTCCAGCAGTGTCTGTCTGATCGCTTTTCTGCCCAATATATTGCCTTCGGGAGACATGGCTTCTACCAGACCATCAGTCAGTAAGACAATGGTGTCGCCTGCGTCGATGTTAAATTGTGCTTCTTCGCAATTCTCATCGGGATCCACACCCAGCAGCAGGCCGGTGGCATCCAGATCATCAATATGTCCATCCTGATGGAGTACATAACCAATCTCATGTCCAGCGCTGGCATATACAAGGCAGCCAGCGCGGCGGTCTATCACCCCCATGAACATGGTGGCAAAATCACCATCAAGTGTCACGGCATGAAATCGTTGATTGATCTGCTGAAGAACCGCAGCTGGGTCGGAAATTTCGGCACTGCTGTGTTCAAAAAGAATTTTAAGCATCCCCGTCCCCATGGCGGCAGGCACGCCATGCCCCGTCACATCCCCCATATAGATCACCACGCGATCATCATCTAAAACTTTCATATCGAAAAAATCCCCACCCACATCCTCAGCAGGCATGTGAATGTGTTGGATACCTGCTGCGCGAAGCTGGTCTGACCGGGGCATCAATTTGTGCTGAATTTGGCGGGCTTTGGACATCTGTTGCCGTCGATTACGATCTGCCAGATCAAGCGTATGGCTCATTTGCCCGATCTCTGTCGAAAGAAAATTTAATTCCACTGTCGAAAAATGTGGGGGTGATGCCCCCAGTTCTCCATCACCGATTTGGCGCACCGTACGCACCAGCTTTTCGATGGGCCGAGTCACCAGTCGTATAAAAATAAGATTGACAATTGCCGTCAAGGCTATCCCAACCAATCCAACGCCAGCCGTTCGAGACAGTAACTGTACGCGCACTGCCTGCCGTATATTGGTGGTGAGTTCAGAGACATAGACTTGAATAAGCATGTCCTTACTACCGTGCATGCCGACGATAATTGGACTGGAGTTAACCATACCAGCATGATCGGACGATTGACTGGCTTGTAAAATAGCTTGAGCCAATTCTGGTGAAGCACGGTGATGGGTTTGCGCTTGCAGAATTGTCTGGTCAAGACGCACAACAATGTGATGCCCCGGTGAGATCGTATCCTGCATCTGGGCACATGCACGGTCAATGTAACTTTGAACAGCATCAAGCCCGTTGTGTTGCAAATCGGAAACGGCCGGAAGCATAATCGCTGCCTCATCGCGCAGGGACACCTGCATCTCTTGAAGCCGCTGGTTTATCCCGCGTTGGTAATCAATCACAAGCCAAAAAGCCAATCCCACAAGCAAGACCGCATTGACGGTGAGCAACAGTGCGGTTCGGATGCTGACTTTTTGGTTTATAAACACAGTCTTACCTGGCTTTCGTTATACAGAAATGTTTAGCCTTGTTTGGTTTCAAGAGTTGGCTTATACCAATCGTCAATAAACTTGTCCGGTTGCTTGCGTACGCGGCCTGTTTTTTAAGCCTCCAAAGCGTTTGCATCGCGGTCAAAGTAATACCCGTTGGGTATAGAACGACAATGTCCCGCATCTACTGTCCATAACGAGATAAGGCTTCATCAAGTTCCATGAAATCACGGTATTGCCTCAAGTAGTTCATTTTTTTTTATTTCATGGAACTTTACTCCCAAAGTCATTCGTTATGAGAGATAGAGCACCTGTTTTAGTTTTGGGATATTGTCAATTCCCAACAAGTTGTGTTGCTATTAAAAACCTGTGTCTGGAATGACCAGACCATCTTGAAAGGATTTCCACATGTTTCGAACAATCACCAGTATTCTGGCTGTGTTGACTCTGGTTGCGGTCTACAATAATGGGGTACTTGCTGCCGACGATGGCCACGAACACCACGACCACGACACGCAGAAGTCTATGAAGCATACTGCATCCGCCGACAGTGGTATTTATACGCTGCTGGTTGATCCATTGGGGGATTCACTGGTGAATGTAGCCAAACCCGTCGCCCGTGTGCATGAAGGGCGCCAGTTGCTTTTTGCCAGTGAAAAAAATGTTGCTACATTCAAAAAAAATCCCGATAAATATCTGGCCGGTGTTGATGCTTTAATCATCAAACAGCAGGATCCTCTATACCCACTGACCACCTGTGTGGTATCCGATGACAAACTCGACATGGCAGGCACCCCCATCCAACGAGTCATCGGCAACCGTCTGGTGAAATTCTGCTGCCCCGGCTGCATCGGCAATTTCAAGAAAGACCCGGCTCAATACCTTTCAAAAATCGATGCCGCTGTCATCGCTTCACAGAAAGAGAACTACCCACTGGCCACCTGCGTGGTTTCCGGCGAGAAACTCGGTGGTGACATGGGTAAACCCCTGCAATACGTTGCGGGCACCCAACTGGTGAAGTTCTGCTGCAAAGGTTGCGTCAAAGCGTTCGAGAAAAATCCTGCAAAATACCTTAGCCAACTTGAAGCAAAGCCAACTAAGAATCCGGAGACCTCCAAAAATCATCAGGGGCACAATCACTAATCGGGGAGCTTGATTATGAGTTGCTGTTCAAAACGCAAGAAACGATGGCCGGTGATTCTCTTTCTACTCATCATCGTGATAGCCATTTTGCTGGCGGTAATCTCGGATGCCAAAGCGAATGGTGCCCACATCTGTCAGGTAGTCAATAGCGAATTGCTGTATAACAGTAAGTGATCCACAGCAGCAAGCTCAATGATTTGAAACGGCGTATTCGGTTGTTCAACGTAGATCGGATAATTCAATCTGTCCATGACTATGAACGGTCTTGAACTGAGGATGCCCGAGACCAGCAGATCAAACCATTTGGCATCCCGATGAGAAGACCCATAAAAAGGTTACTTGGAGTTGTTCTGGCGAGTAGTTTGATGATGGGCATACCAATACGGATTTAGTCAAATAATACCATTTCAAGGAGACATGGCGATGCACTACTTTTCACGATCCACTTGCTCTAACTCCGCAATCACAGTCGGATTCATGGTCATCATCGGACTGTTAATGACTGTGCCTGCTGTTGCTCAAGAATCCATCAACACTGTCGAGCAGGCGACACAACTGACAAACAAGACCTGCCCGGTGACCACAGACGAAGCGGTTGATCCACAACAGTGGATTGATTACCAAGGCAAACGAGTCTATTTCTGCTGTCAGATGTGCAAACGCAAGTTCGAACGCAACCCTGAAACATATCTGCCAAATCTCCCACAGTTCGCTGATGCGGCAATGGACACGCATGGCGAGCACGACCATACTGCCATAGCGGAGGCCGGCCCCCATACTGATGCCCTTCAGCAACGTGATGAGAACAGCGAAGAAGCCGCTGAACACGATCACAGCGCACATAAAAACGGCTCGGATCAAGGTGGATTGGCCAAGCTGATCTCCTGGTTGGGCAAGTCTCATCCGCCATCTGTGCATTTCCCAATCGCGTTACTCATCAGCGCTGCTGTTGCTGAACTGCTACTGATGGTTACTGGCCGATCCCTGTTTGAGTCTGCCGCACGTTTCTGCGTTTGGCTGGGTAGTATCAGCACCCTTGGCGCAGTGACACTGGGCTGGTTCTTTGCAGGCTTTCGACTTAGTGATCCTGATTGGATCATGACTGTCCATCGCTGGCTGGGTACGGGAGTAGGTTTCTTGGCAATTCTAATCCTAGCCCTGTGCATCGCAGCCGATCGTCCCGGCGTACAACAGAAACGATGGAAGTTGTGGTACCGTCTGACCCTGTTCACTGGTGCTGTGGCAGTGGCTGCCAACGGATTCTTTGGTGGTGCCATGATCTACGGGCTCAACCACTATGCATGGTAACGCACGGTTCCAGTTCAATACGTCATAAAGTGTAGTGGTACAGCAGTTTGTTATACAGTTTTTAGTCTCATTTTGTATGCAAAAACAGCGATGGATCGTGCGTCAAACTTCTATCAATCCCAGTCGCGCGTATAATCGCTCAAATACCATCGTTCTTTGACATTCATGAGCAAGACTTTGTCGAGAAAGTGTGGGGACG
>JAESSU010000402.1 GCA_016763955.1 Phycisphaeraceae bacterium
AGGTAAAACATTATGGCAGGTTTTTTGTACTACATTCCGAACATTGATAAAGCAGACCATGCGGTGTTAGCAAAGCATGGTCTAGCGTATGCTTTTGCGGACTCCAAAAGTAACCCCACCAGTAATAGCGTTATTGGTGGCCCTGATGGTGGCAACGGCGTGGTGACCCCCGGTATCGGTGTTGAGGATGCCCGTTACTTAAAAGACACACAGACCTGGCGAAAATACAAAGGTGTTTGGGTGGGGTACAACAATGATGAAAAGCCCGGTCCTAGTGATCTTATTCGTAAAGATGCACTTGATGGGTATGAGGTTGTGCTTGGTGACCAGAATCAATGGGTGGTTCCACTTGCCCGCAGCTTGTCTGAATCAGATGGGCCCGCATCATTTAGCTGTTATCTACCTACGAAGATTGATTTGGATGAAGATGGCAAATGGATTGAAGGTGCGACGATTAAAAAGTACGAACACTTATGGCCGATTGCCTGCGGTTTTTGGGATAAAATACGTGGTGCGGTCATCGAAGATGGCAAGATTGCTTTTGATTTTTCAGGTGAAACTGAATTTGCGATCATCGCACTACAAGCTAACTACCGAATCGGCCCAATGGAAGCGGTCTTACTTGAACTGTTGGATGCTGGGACAGCAGTAGAAATACTTAAAGCGATGGTTGACTGGCCGACTTTTGTGTCATGGCAAAAAAAAATGCTCGATTCGGGAGCCGCTGGAATTGCTTCATCCGATGGGCCAGAGGCCGAGACACTTGTTACAGACCCACATTAACTGACCTTGAAGCCTTTACGAAATGCTCGCATGAAAGGGATTGAACACGGCAAAAATAGTCGTCGAAATGCATGGCGATCCCAATAAGCTCATTCAAGCAATGAAGCGTGTTGAGACCCAACAAAGCAAGATGGATCAGGGATTCAAAAAGTTAGCAGGTCTGCGAATCAATCAACAAGCAAAATGAATAAAGGGCTGGCTTCTGGTGCCACTGGACTTGTTAAATTGGCAGCTGGATTTGCTAGCGTAAGTGCTGCGATTGCTGTGGCCACTAGAGCGTTCAGTCAATTCGAAGACATGCAAAAACAAGCTGCCCAGCGCGTACAAGTTACAGCATTGGGACGTGGAGCATTTCGCCAGATCGCAAACGATCAAAGTGAAATGAAAAAATTAAACACATTTTCAGACAACCTGCGAAAAAGAGGATTCACAGAAGAGCAAGCGGCTCGGACTACGTTTTCTGCGGGTTCTGCCGGGATGGACACATTTGTTAAAGGCTCCAGCCTTAACACCTATGAACAGCTTTTAAAGACGGGGTTTACACCGGAGTCTGCTATCTCAGCGACTCAGAAGGCACAAGCGAACTTTGGTGGTAGCGGGGCTGGAAAAACAGGCGGCGGATCATTCCGGCAAAATATTAACAAAGTGTTGGCTGCTGCTGGGCCCAGCCCAGTTATGGCAAGTCGGATTGCTGAATCTGCATCTGTTGCCGCTGAAATATTTGCTGCTATTGGCGGACAAGATGAAGAGTTGCTCGCCCTCGTAGGGGTGTTATCTGAGGCTACAAAATCTCCTGAACAAGCATCTGAAAAAGTTAAATCCTTATCTGACCAATTGCGAAAGAAAAAAGCTTTAGGTTTAATCGATCTGTCAGGGCGAACTGATCTTGTCGGAATGGATCTGATTGACGCGCTACCAACCTTAGCTAAAGAAGGCCGCCTTAAAACCGAATCTGGTGATGCTGTTGGTGTTGAGAAATTCCTAAGTGAAAGTCAAGCGATTCAAGGCTTGGGTTTAATCCAGAAACAGCGGGGTAAAATCACAGATCGGATCGTATCAATCAAACAAGCGGAAGCTCAAACAGGCACGAAAAAAGATTTACTTACTGTTAAATCTGGTCTCGGATCAACAAAAATGAAAATTGCTGATCAACAGAGAAAACAAAACGAAACCCGTTTGCTTTCTGAGGAAGAACAATTTGGCAATGCACGGCAAGGCGTTGATTTATTACTCGCAGAAAATAAACAAAAACGCCTCAATCAAAACATGGGGTGGTTGAGGCGTGGAGCTAGTGTTTCAGCAGAATTCACAGAAAATACTTTAAAAAAAATTATGGGGGGCTTTTACCCAGATTACGACTTTAATGAACGATATATTCAAGAACAATTTCCTGACAGCCAAGAAAATAAAAAATTAAGACGGAATTTTTTGGATGTAAATAATAAACCCGGCCTTGCTTATACCTCTGAAGAACAAACCGTACTAAAAGCGATGCAATCTGAAGTGGAGAAATTAGGTCCAAGTCTCGTTGAGCAACGTAGACATCGTGATCCGTTAAATGATTTTGAGCGAATGATGTTTCGTATCAATAATCCAGGTCTTAATGGCATGCCTGAAGGATTCATTACATCAGCGATGCAGCGAGTGAATCAACAACAGGTGCCACAGCGTGTTTTTAGAATGGACCAACTTCGGGCGCAAGGTGTTCCAGAAAATTATCTTAATAGGTTTGAACGTGCCGGCGGTATTGATATTGATGGTGATCCTTTTGGTGTTCGTTCATTAAGATCGTCTGCTCGTGAACAATCGACATACGCAGAATCACCACAGGAAAGAGAAGCTAGATCAACTGGCGCTAAAATTCGTGCTCAAGCAACTGGCGTGGCTGAACGTGAAGCACGCAATGATGAACTCGTGCAAAAATTATTATCAGTTGCAAAAAGTATGGAAAAGGCTGCCGCCAATCTTGATAGTGCCACCCGTGATGCGCAACGAAAAAAAATATCAGCCAATAGGAACAATAACTAAACCATGCCATCGATCATCGCTACAACTGAAACTTTTGTCTTAGATCGCTTACACGGCACCCCCCAGCCGTCGGGCGATACGCTTGGCACGATTAACCGTGTGGGAGTCGATGGTGTGGCACTGCGTCTGCAAGCGGCCAAGCCGGGGTTCGCAGTGTGGGAGTCTAAGACCGCTGTTACAACCACTGCCAAAGTAAAAACTACCCTTGAAGCCTACAAAGCACTCCAAGGCCAAATCGTTGAAATTATCGATGAGTTCGGTAACTCGTGGACTAATGTCGCAGTGGTGCGAGTTGCACAAACACAAGCCAAAGCCATCGGTAAATCGACTGGCTTTGCAGTGGCCGACCCCGTGGCCATCGTCCAATGCACATGGCAATTTCAGTTTACGCAGCTTACGCAGGTGACACCATGACCGTCATCTATAAACAACCTGTGAAAGTGGGCCGTAAGTATTTAGTCACATGGTCAAGTGATCTATCTAGCCCTGTCACGTACCGGATCTGGCTTAACGGTAAAAACATGGGAACCACACAAGCAACATCAATCCTTGTTTCAGGCGGTGACCAACTCGATGTCCTAGATGATGTTGCCGCCACCCCGGAAGTTAATTTCCCCCGTGCGTGCATTTTGCAATGGGCCCAAACTTCCGGGGCCCCGGAAGCTTAGCCCACTATCGTGTGGATGAATGGATTTTAGGTGTTGGTGCTTGGGTTGAGCGTTTGAAAATCAATCATGCAGATGATCAAGTCTATTACCAATACACATCGCGTGAACTTGAAGATGACACCACCCATACGTTCCGTGTCACCCCCGTGTCAGCCGGCGGTATTGATGGCATTGCACGCTCGTTCGTGCTGCTGATGGTTCGCCGCCCTGATGTGCCTCGTGTTTCGTACACCTACAACAACTTAACAGGCAATGTCACCATTGCAGCTGTCTAGGAGGATAAAACCATGGATGAAAAAAGAAGAGCAGATGCAATGCGGTGCTACCTCACCGGGGCTGGCGTGGATGGTGGGGCGCAAGCCGTTCCCGATGCCAGCTTAGGCGGCTTCCGTGGCTCACACCTGCTCAATTTTTAGCGGCCACCATTACCAGTCCGATTGGCAATGTGACTGTGGACTATATTGCCGGTGCCAACGGTCTAGGTGATGGCACACTGACCGCTGCCTCGATCGACACACTGACATGGACACCGCCCGGTGGCACGGTGGGTCTAGCGGTCACCATTGCCAACGGTGAAACCAAGGTCTTAGAAGGCGGGGGAGTAGGGGGGGCGATTACCTACATCCGCGTGACGCGAACCAGCGTGACAAACTTAACGGGCACCGCCACGTTGTTGCTGGCGTATGTGGTTAATGATGTGGCCGGCTTTGATGATACCACCAGCGCTGAAGCTGCTGCCGGCGATATTGAATATCGGTGTTTGTGCCTGCGTAATGAACACCCCACCAATCCAGCGGTGGGGCTCTCAGCTTACATTGGCACACTTGGCACACAGCGAACCAGTGATACGGGTGTTTTGGCAGCGAGTGGTGCGGGGACGATTAGCACCAGTGGCAGTTTTGCTGATTGGCCTGAAAGTGGATTCGCTCACATTTTAAACGCTGGGGCGACCCGTGAGATAGTTTATTACGCCAGTCGCACCGATACCGTTTTGACGGTGCCCGCGGCTGGTCGCGGACAGTGTGGCACCACTGCTGCACTTGGGGTGGTGACTGACACGATTGATGCGGTGCCTGGCATTGAAGTTGCGTTTGAGGTTCCATCCTCTGGCACTGCCACCACTGGCAGTGTGCAGTTGCTTGCTGATGAAGACACCGCCCCAACAGGTTTGACGTTTATCCATGCGATGAATTCTGCTGGCGGATCAACCCATGCAAGCCTTGGCGTAGGTGAAATCATTTACTTGTGGATCAAGCAAACTGTGGTAGTTGGTACCGAATCATTTTATCGAAAAATAAACATGCCAAAGCTGGCATTTGAATCAGTTTAATTTAAAGGTAATGAGCGATGCCATTTCCAACTGGATACACATTATGGGATGAGATTGTAATCAACCACCTAAAGGTCGGCACGGGGGGTACAACCAATCAAGATATCTGGATCCCCTTAACATCTTTATCGGGAACCGCACAAGCCACACTTCTTGCTAACGGTGGTGATGCACGATTTACGCTGGATGACGGTACGACACAGCTAGCGGGCCATGCGACACTAGATAGTGCAGGGGTATTGACTGGTTTTCGTTTTAAACCATCATCATTATCTGATACGGTCGATACTATCATTCGACTTTGGTACAACGGGGCGGATGCTGCTTTGGCGGTTGGGGATCCTTACGGTCAGTATGCGACATACGATGCGAACACCGTAGGCTATTGGCCGTTAGAAGAAGATCCAAGCGGGACAGCGCCGCAGATGTTGGATAGAACATCTGGTGCCACACACGGCACAACTAATGGCTCAATGACTAGTGGAGACTTGATCGCTGGGCAGGTGGGGAACGCCCTTGACTTGGACGGGGCTAATGATTCAGTGGCCCTTGACTACGCGATCATGTCATCCCCGACGGAGTTTACAGTTGAGACGATTGCTAAAGCCACAAATACCGCGACAGAGTACAGGTTATTTTCGCTTGGCAATAGCTCAATGTTTGTTGAACTTAGATTTAACTCTTTGGGTGTTGCCGGAAGGATCTCAGTCCATACTCGGAGTGGCGGTGCTGATATTTCAGTACAAACTGATGCTTACGACATAACCCAATTTCATCACATTATGGCTTCAGTACAAAATAACGGGACAATAGACTTGATTATTGATGGTGTTCTCGCAGCAACCACCGCAATGGGAAGCATATCTGGTTTCCCCGCCAACGGCTTCTATATTGGTGCATCTTACGGCAATGACACTTGGACTTTAGGGGTTATGGATGAAGTTAAATTACACTCCGTCTATAGGTCATTAGCGTGGGCCATTGTAAGGGCCAATAACGAAAAAACACCCGCGACATTCTTTAGTAGCGTCACAGCCATGGCTGCCAGCTTTAACTTTGGTCCCCCCACACTCGGCCCATTTTCAGGCCCATTTAGAAGGCGATAAATACGATGAATAATGACATTGTTGCACTTAATGAAACGGTACATATTCCGTTTAATACATTCAACAAATCCAATGCGTCAGTGACGTTCACCGGCACGGTGACCAACCTGAAAATCTATCCCGCAGGCTCTGTCGTCGAGCGAACCAGTGCGGTGGGTTGTGTGCTTAACAAAGACATTGATGCTGGCGTGGTCGGTGTGCATGTCATTGATATCGACACCTCTGATAACACGGATGTTGGTTTTTACAAAAACAATACAACCTACAACGTGGTCTTAACGGGCTTGACCATAGACGCTGAAACGGTCAATGTCGAAGTGGGGAGCTTCACGATTGATAATCGGATGCTCTGTGCGGTGGATGTGGTGGGGCAGACCATTACAGATGCAGATCGAAGCATGTTTGAAACAGACACCACATCAGCGATTAATGCGCTGCAAGGGAAATGGAATGCTAGGAAAATCGTTTTTCATACCACATCATCCTTGCCCGGCGAAGAATCATGGATTACTGATTCCAAACAATATGGAGCTAATGAATTATTAAAATGCTTCCCACTAATTAACGCACCTGTTGATGGTGATTTGTTTTATCTCGGTTAAGAAATTTTTAAGTGATGGAGTTAGATTGTGGCGTTATTCCCAGTAAGAATCAATCCTAAAATAGTCACTAATTTAAGTGATTCAGGAAGTATTGTTGTAGATATGGCGGCGAAGGACGATGGGAGCGTCTGTGTTGTTTTTATTAACAGCGGGGATTTAAAAGCTGCAATTTCAGTAGATGGTACGACATGGAGCGTTACCACGGTGTCGATTGCTTTGTCAACTATGTTTTACATTAAGCAGTATCGAACTGCATCTATAACAGTTGTTGAGAATCAATTTATTTTTGCTTTTGTTGTACATAGCACTCCTGATCCTCTTGTTACTTCTTTATATTTTAATGGCACATCTTGGGTGTCATACGGAAATATTGTTTTAGCCGTTAATCTTGATGAGGAGGTTCATACCGTTGAAATTACTTGTATTAATGGAGTGCCTTATTATTTTGGTATATCACTGATGGCTGATACGACTGGTGATAAACGTATAAACACATATTACAAAGACGGTACATGGCAAAGTATTTCTTTTGGAACTTATTCCTCCCCATCAAACTTTAATGCATTTGGGCACGGGACTTGTGGTATCTCTAGTTTGGGTAGTAACATTGTTGCAGTTACATATGATTTGGACTCCTCTTTGGGCTATAATTTCCTTAAATCATGGATTTATAACGGAGCGACATGGTCAGCTCCAACCAATATTTACATCGGTTATTATCCATCATTAGCAGCAAGCAGTGAACAATTAGGGTTGGCTTATTCCACAAGTCTCGCAAATTCGTCTCTTGGTTTTGCATATTCCACCGATGGTTCAACATGGGTTACTGAAATTGTAGATTCAGATGGTGATGTTGGTGTTTACCCAACGATGTTGTTTGATGGCACGGTGCCAGTTATTGTGTATTATGATGTCAGTAATGATGCTTTGAAAATTGCCATTAAAGACGGTGGCTGGCATGTCTTTACGTTTGATATTTCTGGTTCTATCTCAAAAAATCTAGTTGCATTCATTAATAATGGAATTATTCACGTAACATGGATAACCGATGATGGCTCTGGTGAAATTTACCATTTTTCTTTTTCTATTCGTCAATATCATGCCTACCCCCAAACAGGTATCGCGCAACGCTATTTTCCTAATAAATCATTTGGGATGTCGCCCCTGATGCGCGATGCATTTGTTCTAAACTTGCTCCGACGCGCACGATCCACCACCCGATTCATCCATCACCTGCCCGGCACGGCGGATGTGTACAATCAATTCGCTGCCCACTTGCCCGGCACGGCGGATGTGTACAATCAATTCGCTGCCCACCTGCCCGGCATGGCATCAATCTTACTCCCCATAACACACGACCTGCCCGGCGTGTCATCCGTTAGAGATGGATATACCCATGACCTGCCCGGAGTCAGCAGCGTCTACCGAACTTTTGACAATACTTTGCCCGGAGTCAGTAGCGTCCTACTCCCTGTCACACACCACCTGCCCGGTGTGGCACGTATTGCCAACGATGCATCTAATCGATACGAACTATTTATCGGCGTTGATGCAGAACCTGATTTAACCTCACCGCCTACACAAACATTTACAACCCTACCCTATGATGTATCCCTAACACTTCCGGGGGCAGGAACTCAAACCACTTATCATTTGGTCATCCAAAAACGCAATCGATTTGGTGTCGTGACGCTTAATAACGTCTCACAAAAAATCACGATTGATAGCAATGGTGATGAGCAACCCACACCACCGCGTGGGCCACTTGAAGTGGCCATGACCGAAGTGGCAAGTCTCAAAGCAGCCATCACCGCCCAATATGCTTACGCAGCGGATGGTGATGATCAAGCTGATACATGGCTGGTATACATCACCACGACCGGTATCGATCCCGACCCAACTTCCGGGGGTGACACCCCCGTTGAAGTGGCCATGGTCAAAACCGAAGCGACCGCGAGCCTTGCTTACACCACTGCCTCGGAAGTTTTAGCCACTGTGATCAAAGTGTTAGTTCGGACCCGTCGATCGGGGGTGGCGGGGGCGGATAGCACTAATACCACCGCTTTGAGTTTGACCCTTGCTGGCAGTGCGTTAACTGCGGTGACCTTAACTGATGCCCTAATGGGCAGCCTTGCCCCAGTGCAGCCAGAATAACCCACACCCCGGAAGTTGAAAGTTAAACAATCATGGCTGGCATTACATTACCTCAAACACCCCAAGAACCAACCGTTTTGCCGCGGCAATATTTAATGGTGCAGATCAAAAAAAAATGGGCGGATCCGTGGCAAACGGTTAAATACCTCTCTCTTGCCGGCTTAGTCGACGAGGTTGCACCTGCGGTATCCCATGCCACCTTTGTTTGGCATTGGGGCAATATCAAATTTGAAGACTCAGCAATCTTTGAAGTGACCAGTCCTCAAGATATTGCCAATTGGTTTATCCGTGTGGGATTGGTGGTTGAAAGTGATGCGCTGAGTTTGGTCCCCACATCACTGCCGGTGTTTGTGGGCGTGATTACACCCTCAACCCATGAGCTACTAGGTGATGGCACCACCGCCACCGGTGCAGAGCAAACTTTAACTGCATTTGGTTTACTGCACCTGCTTGATCAAGTGGTGATTGATCAATCATGGGTCTTGCCCTTTGCAGGTCCTACGCCCATTGCCATTGACCGTTTGCTGGACATCAACGAAAAAGTGGGCGGCGGGTACAGCGCAACGATCGGTAATCGAAGCGCTGCCAAATATGTGGGCCCTTACGGTGAGAGCCTTGGTGAGTCTTATGTCTTTAGTGATGATGGCCTGCCATGGACGCTTGGTGATTATCTTGAGTATTTGCAGGTTTACTACCCGCCAGGCAGTCCCGAGCATGGCGATATTGACATGGTGCTATCGGGACAGACTGATAGCCTGCAATCCATTGTGTTGCCTCAGCAGGCCCAGCGGTGGCGATCATTCAAAGAGGCGTTAGATGATCTAATCATCAGTAACCGGGGGCTAGGTTACGTTGTGAGGCTTACCGATGTGACCAACAGTGATGGCGATGTTACCGGCACTGCAATTGGGGTGCATGTGTTTAGTACATCCGCTAAACCAGTCAATATTGCAGGCAGTACGTTACCTGCCAATGCCCAACAAGCCCTATTTGACCCGGCGAGCATCACCGATGCGCAGGCCATTAGCATCCAAATCGATCCAACTGCCCAATTCAACAAACTCATCATCCGGGGTCAGCCAGTGCTTAGTTGTTTTACTCTGAGCTTTGCTGATGCCACACTCCGTAAAGGCTGGCTTGCAGCTGATGAGACTGCTTACCTTGCTGCTGATGCCACCACCCGGGCCTCTGATGCGTTGGTGCATGTGTACCGGTTGTTTGCTCTGCCAAGTCTTTGGAACTGGGTAACAGG
>JAESSU010000403.1 GCA_016763955.1 Phycisphaeraceae bacterium
ATGCCATCTGTATTGCCTGCAATTGGGCTCACAGCTAGGATCAGGCTCAGCAGCAGGACACTGTTCATTTATTTTCACCATGACCATCGGTCGCATCAATTGCGGTAACGTCACGGTGTCGCCGGAGCATCCATCGCATGGCAAAACAGTCAACCAATCCGACAAACGCACGGTTCATCACACCATACTTGGCCACGCCTGCATGACGCTGGCGGTGGTTCACGGAGACTTGCACAATGCGGGCGCCGAGCATCTGTGAATAGATCGGAATGAAACGATGCATGCCTTTGAACTGCAAGGGTAATTTTTTTGCAAAGGATGCTTTGATCAGTCGTGAGGAGCAGCCTGTGTCGCGGACAGCGTCCTTGAGAATCAGTTTGCGTGCAGTGCGGCCAACCCATGAACTCATCTTGCGAATGCAGTTGTCATTGCGGTTTTGTGAGCGGTCGCCTTGGACGAGATCGACATTACCTTTGCACATTTCTTTGTACATATTAGGAATGTCCGCCGGGTCGTTTTGCAGATCCGCGTCGAGCATGGCAATGTACTTGCCTGTTGCGAATTGAATCCCCGCAAACATGGCTGCACTTTGCCCCTGGGCCTTGTCACGATGCAAGGCTTTGACCCATGGATGAGTCTTAGCTACAGCTTGAAGCTTAGCTAGGGTCTGATCGGTGGAGCCATCATTGACGACAATCATTTCCAGGCTGATGCCTTGATCTGCAATTGCGCTTTTGACTTGCTCAACAAGCAGGTCGATGTTGTCCTCTTCATTGAGGGCAGGGATAACGATACTAATTTCAGGTTGCTCAAGCATGAGAACGTCTGATCCTTACGGTTAATTTTTAGTTTCTGGCGAAGTTGTATCAGTAATATCATATCGCCACAACCTCATTCGTGAATGTCGGAGCATTCCCATGGCTCGAACTTGAGGATGACTAAGCTTCATATCCATCGGGCTGATAAGCACCACATGCTTGGCTGGACTGTCATTTTTCAAGGTCAAAAGCGCGCGGTCTAGTTGTGAAAGCGGGATGCCGGGAATCGTTCGCCGGACATAAAAAAGGACTCGCGGGTCCATTTCCTGGGGCTCGACATCTCTTTGAATCCAAAGGACCACAGCTTGATCCAGAACCCCGGACAACGCAATGGTTTCATCACGTCCTAGATGCTTTGCAGCGGGGCAACGACTCAGTGGGGTGATCACAATCGTTGCGAGCACCAGACACCATAAACTCCAGCAGATCACCGCACGGGAAGGACGATGATTCATCACCCCCGCTAGGGATAAAATCCAGAGCCCAAGCAAAGCACACAGTAAGGACAAAATGATATGCCCTTGGATGTCCATTGCCAGACTTGCAGGATAAAAACCACTGCTAATTAGGCTTTGTTGATTAGCAAGTCCCCAAGGGATAATTAAAGATAATGCAAGGAGGATGCAGCTTTGAGGCCAGCGTAACCAACGCCATGTTCGGGGCAGATGTTTGGTTTTACACAGATCATTAAGGTGATTAAACAGTTGTCCAATTGCGATACAAATGGGTGCGATTAATGGCAAGAGTTCGCAAAGAATTGCGGGTGTCGGCATGGGCAAAACCAATGCCGCGACACCAATGGACCAGCCACTTGCAAGCCAGAGACTGATGCGACGTAGGCCCTTGCTCGATCAGCTTATCGGCTGGGCGACAACTGCTAGAATCCATAGAACCCATGGTGAAAAAGCAAGGGCCAGCCAAGCGATGCGGATGAGTGATTGTTGCCAAAGGAAATCGGAATCCAGTTGTTTTACGGAAATAATACTTGCAAGCCAGTGATCCCAAACTTGCGGGTTGTGTTCATGTGCATAAATTAGCCATGGAGCCACAATCAGAAGTCCGATCAGTAGTGATGCCAGTAGGCCGATGAGATGGCTCACGCGATCAGGACAAAACAAGATCAGCATGAAAATCGGTGCAACGATGGTGGCCAAAGTGATCGGGCCTGCTACCAGTGTTGCAGCACCTAATGCCAGGCCACAGACGATCCACCCAAGGAACTGGCGTTCGGTGGAAGGTAGCGGACGCAACGGACGAATGGCCCATAGTGAAGTGGCAATCGCGAGCATCGCCCAACCCGTATGGAGCATGGTCGGGGTCGCTAGTCTCGTGTAGTAAATAAAGACCGGATTGGCTGCAAAGATGAGCATACTAAATGCCGCGGTGCGGTGACGGCCTATCGAGTAGCCTGCCCAGTAAATGCAGATAAGGGCCAGTACCGCAAAAAAAACGGAGCATAAACGTGCTCGGAGAATCAGTTGACTGGGCGTGGTGTTATGCTGGTCTAATGTCATAAACCAGATCATGTGAGTCCACGTCAGGCCCGGGGGAGTTCCTAGCGAAGCTTGGCCGTTTTCATAGGGTATTAAACCTTCTAGAGAAAAGCCGCGTTGCTCTGTTAGTGTTTCGTATCGATTCCATGTCTGACTTGACCGCAGGATGTGGGAGGCTTCGCTAGAATTCACCACGTCCTGCTGCCCTAAATTTAGTAGCAGGACTGGCAGACAAATCAGCAGTAACATCACAAACATCAGCAAGTTTTGCCAAGCATTAGTCTGACGCGGTTCACTAAGGGCAGTGGTCGAACTTTGAGTCGGGTTTATGGCATCAGGCTTTAAATGCGATGCAGTCCGAGATTTTTCCGAAGAAAAAGCCAGTTCATACACTTGGGCTGATGGATTGGACCTTTTGGGCTTCAACGGCACTCCTTGGCGGTCTTGTAAGCATTGACTTGGCGGACATTATGACACTAACCGGTCAGCCGATTAGGTCTTACTTTTGACGGCACGCCGGACTAGAGCATGTTCAAGTGCTCGCATATTCGATTGGACACGGCCTTTACGGGCTTCATCCATTTCACGGTGTCCAAAACGGATCTCGTAAAAAATTTCAGATAGGGATACCACTGGATTGAAACGATTGGGATTCGTTTTGGCTAGTTCCCGTGAAAAGTCCAACGGACTCTGCCAAATCGGGCGGATGTAACCATTGCGCTCGAGGATATCAAGCATGACCAAATACCACTTTAAACGTTTGGCTAAGGCTTTGCGATCTTTGCGTGAAAGTCGCTGTAATTGTAGTGCGGACAGACGACGACGTTGAACGAAAATAATATGGAGTAAACTCGCGAGGCCCAAAATGATAAAAAATAGAATCAAGCCCATAATGGAGTACGACAAAGTATTGAGTCTAAGCGTTTGGGGTAATTGCTTAATCCATTTGATCATTTTGACAAGATGTTTATTGGGGGATCGCGTGACAGCCTTAAGTGTGTGTGTCGCACCACTGACCATTTGCATTTGTCGTTTAGAATCATATGAGACAACAGTGTCCACCCAGAGAAATTCCATGAACTCATAAAGCTCACGTGCGGGGTCAAACATGTTGCGATTTTGTGCATGCTCACGGGCGACTAGTTGGGGGGGGGTGGCATCAAATATTTTCCACACACCAGGACTTAACTCCACCTCAGCCCAAGCGTGTGCATGAATCGGCCTAGCGACATAGTACCCACCAAACCGGTTGTACTCGCTGACACGGTAGCCCGTCACCACGCGTGCTTTGATGTTTAAAGAACGGGTCATGGCGGCAAGACCTGCGGCGAAAAGTTCACAGTGACCTGCTTTGGATGTAAACAAGAAACTGGTGATGGGTTCACGGTCTTTGGACAGGTCTGTTGATTCGATCTGATAGGTGAAGTTGTCACGCAGGTAATTCGACAAATCGGTGACGACTTGGTCTTTCTGATCGGCAGTTAGTTTGCGGCCATCAGTGTGTTTTTTCTTATGGGTGCTGGTGCTATTAAGGATGTGCTGGGTGTACTTGTTGATGATCTGCTTTTGTCTGCGGTCTTTCCAGTGCAGGGCATAATTTTCTTGATTGAATTGCGAGCGCCCTTGTTGCAGCCCCTGAGTGACTTGGCCGGGAGTGGTGCGGATCTGTGGATAATTTTCGAAGAACGTGCTGCCTGGCGTCATCGGAGCGCGGATCGTGTAATGCAACGCGCCACGGAAGGACTTATGCGTGTTGAACTGGTAGTCCAATGTGTTGAATTTTATTTTTGCCAGGTCTGCACTTTTAAAACTAATCGTTGGATAGTCTGCAAGAGAAAATAGGTTGCTCATATCCGAGCCGCCGCGTTGGGTGATTTGGGCTTCAAATATGGGGGAATTAGTCGGTTGAACTGCTAGTTGTACGGGTAACTCAACATCTCGGTCATACTCACGGAGGTTCGTGCGGGACCAGGTGTGTGTTGCAGATGAATAGTCGTCCATGGTCGCGCCACGCAATAGGAAAGTTAGATCAGTGTCGTTGACTAGCAGACCATCTTTGGTGAGTTTGATGTAGATTGAAGGGGTGAGAGGCCCGGAGTTAATGGGCTTGCCATCGAGTTTTATGGTTGTGTTAAAACCTGCGCCGCTGGATTGGCCGTAGCCTTGCCCGAGGTTCGGATTTAGTTGTGACTGACCTGAACGGGGGATTGCCAGAAAGACAAAGACAGCGACGAAGCAACAGCCTGCTCCGACACCAAGGGCAATCCCACGGAACTGCCAACGATGTCCGCGGCAGACCACGGCTTTGGGACGTGGCAAGTCCATATACGCAGGGGCTGCCAGACGGTTGGCATCAAGTATCAGGTCACTGGTGGCTTTGAGATGAAAAAGTAGTAACGTAAATAACGCTAGGACACAGTACGCGGTGAGCAAAACCCCAAAAATCATCGACACGGTAAGTACGCTCGCACCGATCATTTGCATTAGGCTCAGGACGAGAATTTCGCCATACTCACGGTTGGTTTTTTTTGCATAGAGAAGCAGGATTTGCAGCCACATGGTGAAATGGCCCATTGCGCCGATGATCTGACCATGCTGCCACCATAGATCAACTAGCAACCAGCCCACTGCAAGGACCGCGCCCGGGAGGATGACCCATTGTGGCAAAGGTTTGCCTGTGGGCCCTTCTACGACGTACCAGCTTAAGGCTCCTAGTGCGCCAGCAACTAACAGCATGCCCGGGTTGGGTTCAGCCATACAAAAGGCCACGATCCCAAGAAGGACCTGTGCAGAAACCAAGCGTCGGAACAGATAAATGAGCCCCATTTAAGTCCCCACCTTTCCCATTTCCTGACGGCGACTTGAGGTCACGACTTGTTTGTTAAGCACACTGGAGCTGCCATCTTCAAATTCAACGACGAAGGATTGCATCTCGTCAGCACGCAGAACTTGTGACTGAGGCCCGCCAGTGATCGCACCGGTTTCACCGGACTGAATCACCACGGAGGGGATTGCCATAATGGGTGTGTTGTCGGCGGTTCGAGCGTTGTCTAGATATTTCATATCCAACTGTGAAAGTGCTTCAAGCATGCGTGTTCGGTGAGGCAGAGAGTGATGCACGGGGAAGGGCATTGAGGGCACGCCGATGACACTCATGCCGATTTGGTAGCCGTGAAGATAGGCATCACACACCAGCGATGCAGCAAGACAGATGCATCGTTCGTGGAGCATGTCTTGTTGCTGCTTGAGTGAGACTTGTTTTTTCTTTTTACCACTGCTAA
>JAESSU010000404.1 GCA_016763955.1 Phycisphaeraceae bacterium
CATCGTACCGCTCCGAATACGGGTTTAAATAAAATTATCTAAGACTTAACAGGATACAAAAGTTTGATGCGCATGCAAGGGAAAACGAGAATTCGTGATGATTTCCCCCGCGCATGGGACCTGTACGAATCAATATTCTGATCAGTGTGGTGGTATGTGATATGATCCAGTTACCTCAACTTAAATATGAAAGATAAACCATGGCAAAAATCCTCGCCTTTGCCGGCAGCGCCCGTAAGGACTCGCTCAATAAAAAACTTGTGAAGCTTGCTGCTGATATGGCACAACAAAAAGGCGTTCAGGTGACGGTCATTGACCTAGTGGATTACCCAATGCCGTTGTATGACGGTGATCTGGAAGAGGCACAAGGGGCGCCCGAAAATGCCACGCGACTTTATCAATTGATCAAAGAATATGATGGGCTGCTCATTGCTTGCCCGGAGTACAATAGCTCGATCACGCCACTACTTAAAAACACCATTGACTGGCTCTCACGTCCGCGTGAAGGTGAAAAGCCCTTGGCTGCATTTAATGGCAAAGTCGCAGGATTACTAGCAGCTTCGCCAGGTGCACTAGGCGGACTGCGGGGTTTAACACATGTCCGTGAAATCCTAAGCAACATCGGTGTCCTAGTGATTCCCAGTCAGGTCGCAGTCCCCCAAGCTCACGAAGCTTTCGCAGCAGACGGCTCACTTGTCGATCAGAAAACACATATGCGACTCGACGGCCTAGCTAATAATTTAACAGCGACCGTTAAAGCGATGGCAAGGTAATTATTTGCTTTGTAACAGAGGATATTTGTATTGGATGACGACCAACATCGTTACGAGAAATAGCTGCGACACAATGTGTCGCTGATGCATCGCAAGGTGCAATACGTGACGTTTTAGTTGTCATAGAATCACTTAAAATCGCACAGGTCGTGTGATTACTCGGATTCTTTGAGCAGATCCGGACGGCGGAGTTGGGTGCGTTTACGTGACTGTTCGTGTCGCCAGGTATCAATCTTGCCATGGTTGCCGCTAAGTAAAATATCGGGGACTTTCATGTCCATCCACTCTGAAGGACGGGTGTAGTGTGCACAATCGAGCAAGCCCTCTGCACCGGGACTAAAGCTTTCAAAATCAGCAGAAGTCTCATCGCCTAACACGCCTGCTTGCAGACGAACCACTGAGTCGATGAGGATCATCGCAGGCAACTCGCCGCCACTAAGCACATAATCGCCAATGCTAATTTCCATGGGATCAAGTTTCTCAATGACCCGTTCATCAATGCCTTCATAATGCCCAGCGATAATCAGAAGACGGGGCATTGCTGCGAGCTCTTGAACCAGCTTTTGGTCGAGAGTCCGACCTTGGGGAGTCATTAGAATCCGTGTTGCAGGACGCGGGTCTAGCGCTTCGGTGTTGATCACCGCGTCATAGACCGGCTGGCACTGAATGACCATCCCCGGCCCACCCCCGTATGGCGGCTTATCCACTTTATTATGTTTATCGTTGGCAAAATCCCGAATGTCAGTGAGATGATAACTGACCGGGGGGTCGCAAGAACCTTGAGCTTTGGCTTGATGCAATTCTGGATCAGCAGCGCGTTTGAGAATGCTACATCCCAATACGCTGGTGAACATGTCCGGGAAGAGTGTTAGGACATCAATGCGCATGGCAACACCCAATCAGAAAATTCGGACGTATCCATAACACGAACCGGTGGCCAATTAGTGGGAGTTTCTTGGAATGATCCAAAAAAACGTCCATCGGGCCAAGGGAAACTTCCGGGGGTTACTTGGTCGTCTTAGCAGGCAGGATGTTTGCCTTGCGAAGCAAGCTTGCAACGGTTTCGCTAGGCTGTGCGCCTTTGGAAAGCCAGTGCTTGATGCGGTCATCTTTAAGCGTGACAGCCTTGGTTTCATCTTTTAGCATGGGATCGTACGTGCCCACTTCTTCGATGGCTTGGCCATCGCGAGGTGATCGTTGATCCATGACACAAAGACGGTAAAAAGGTGCATGTCGTCTACCAAAACGTTTTAAGCGAATTCGAACCACGTGTTCTGTCTCCCTTGAGGGACATTGTGAATCATAATAAATATAAACCTACTTGGTCCACGCCAAGCAGAATCGAAGATCATAACGATTTAATAGAGGCCTGTAAAGTCCAATCCGAGAGGGATCGTCCAAATGGATGGGGTGGAACCTTAAGTCTTTAAATAGACTCACTTATCTGCTTGGGGTTTTAGGGCCTTTTTCTGTAGAACCTTAGATTCAGTCCCGGCGATGAGTCGTTTGATATTCGTGAGATGGCGTAGGATCACCAGTAATGCCAATAGTGAACAGACAATCAAAAACGGCATCAGGTCTACAATCGCCTGTCCCCTGAATTGGGTGATTCCTATTAAGTATGCGGGCAGGAGCACGGCGGCGACGATGCTTGCTAGGCTGATGTATCGCCAAATCGCAACGCAGATGATCCATGTCACGATGGCAAGCAATGCGGGCAATGTCAGTGTGGGCCAGAATCCTAGTAGAACTCCAAAGCTGGTGGCCACGCCTTTGCCGCCTTTGAATTTGAGCCAGACTGGGAAGACATGTCCCAGTACAGCAGCCGCTGCGACGGCTAGCCATTGCCATTGGCCGATGACGGTGTTGTGATCGATGAATTGGCCTGCGATGGCAACGGGCAGTGCGCCCTTGGCGACATCGAGTAGGAAGCATGCGATGCCGTAGGGTTTACCTAGGACGCGTCCGACGTTGGTTGCCCCGACGTTGCCGCTACCTTGCTTGCGAATGTCCACGCCTTTGGCAAGACCGATGAGCAGGCTAAAGGGAATCGAGCCTGCGGTGTAACCAATGAGTAACCAGATAATCCAGTGATTGAGCATGGGCAATATGTTAACCCCCGCAAGCGGGTATTGCCATGTCGATCCCAAAACAGCCAGGGTAAACGCATGTATTAAAAATTATCTTTGCGAGCCGTGTCGACACGAGATTGACCGCAGGTCAAAAATATTGCACAC
>JAESSU010000036.1 GCA_016763955.1 Phycisphaeraceae bacterium
AGTCGCAACCCGCTTGCGTGACTTTAACTTCCGGGGGGGGTATTTTTTTTTCGTTAATCGTTGTTCGAACAGTCGGAAGCTATCTCTATAAAAGCTTTCGGGGGGTTAATCGTAAATTTGATGAGCATAAAATGCAATTGAACAAGTATATATTTAGTGATGGTGGGTGTTTGTGAAGAGGAGATTTAAGTGATGTATGAGTCTGTAAAGGGTGTCGAGATAATCTAAGTACACAATACATTGTGTTTTGCTCATTTCTTGCGTGATTAATTTTTCGATTGGGTAAAAAACGTTTAAAGTCGGTTTATATCAGACAAAACGTTGATGAGCACCTGTTTTTTGCGGGGGGGTCAATATTAGATTTTGTAATAGTAATTCTACTTGACATTAATATAGCTAATGATACAATGGTTCGGCTATGGATGTGATGCGCATATATTGTGAAGTGGCCCGCCAACAGAGCTTTTCAAAAGCGGCTGCTGCGATGGGATTGACACAATCAGCGGTGAGTCAACGGGTTATGGCTTTGGAAAAAGAGTTGAATCTTCAGCTTTTTGACCGTTCAGTGAGGCCTCTTGCGTTGACAGCTGAAGGTGAAGTGTATCTTAAAGAAGCGCGGATTTTAGTCGAGCGCTATGATAAATTGATTCATCGCGTGACGCAGATGCAGCATGGGCTTTGTGGGCAGGTGGTGGTTGAAACGATTTACTCAGCAGGGATTGATTTAGTCAATCGTGCTAAGCAAGCCTTTGAAGAAATGCATCCGCAGGTGACGGTGGAGATTCAATATAAGCGTCCTGATGAGATTCATGATGGGATTAAGCATGGGCGTTGTGATTTAGGCGTTGTGTCTTATCCACGCCATTGGCGTGATGTGGGTGTGGTTCATCTTCGCAATGAGCCCATGGCAGTGATTTGTCGGCCTGATCATGAACTGGCTGCCAAAAAGAAGGTGGATGCTTCGGAGTTAGGGGCGTGGCCGTTGGTGGCTTTTGAGTCGAATTTGCCTGTAGGCCGTAATGTTAAACGGTATCTGCGTCAGCATGGGATTCCTTCTGGGTTTCCTCGGCTTGTCGGCGAGTTCGACAATATTGACACCATGCGTCATGCCTTAGCGGAAGTGCCTGACAGTTATGCGATTTTGCCCAAATGCAGTGCACAAAAGCAGATCGACCGCGGTTCATTGGTGGCAGTGGAATTGATTCCACCCCTGATGCGGCCGCTGGGTGTGATTTACGACCGTCAAGGGACTCGGGGTATTCGAGGGGGCCGCGTGGGGCGAGAATTTACGCCTGCGGTTCAAGGTTTTTTAGATTACTTGCTTGAGCATGTTAGCAAGGCAAGTGAGGGTTCAACGACAAACGTGTCGGCGAATTCAGAATTACAAGGAGTCGGATCAGTATGATGAGCAACAACGATAAACAAAACACCCCTAGAACTCCGGAAGTGACCGCAGTGAGTGCTTCACCTGCTGCGAAGATATCCGGCCTTACCGCTCGTCCTAAGGCACAAGGTCTTTATGATCCAGCGAATGAGCATGAAAACTGTGGTGTGGGTTTTGTGGCCCACATTAAAGGTTTGAAAAGTCATCAGATTATTGTTGATGCCGATGAAGCGCTTAAGCGAATGACGCATCGTGGTGCATGTGGTTGTGAGGCGAATACCGGTGACGGTGCGGGCATTATGACGGGCTTGCCTTACGGTTTTTTGGTGAAGGTTGCCAAGCGTGACTTGGGTGTTGATTTGCCTGTTGAAGGTCAATTTGCAGCAGGCAATGTTTTCTTGCCGACGGATGAAGTGCATCGCAATTATTGCAAGCAAGTCGTTGAAAAGCTCATTGTTGAAGAAGGTCAAAAACTGATCGGTTGGCGAAAGGTCCCAACAGACGCTGATGCCGCGGATTTAGGTCATACGGCTCGCGTTGCTGAGCCGGTTATTGAGCAGCTTTTTGTGGCTGCCACGGATGGTTTGCAAGGTGATGCTTTTGAACAAAAAATTTACATGATTCGCAAGCAGGTTTCGCATATCCTTCGCGGTCATGACCATGATCAGGCGCATATGTTTTATATTTGCTCCCTGTCAACAAAGGTCATCATCTACAAGGGCATGCTGATGGCTGAGCAAGTCATGCCTTATTATCTCGATTTACAAGACCCGGATTACACCAGTCATTTGGCGATGGTGCATAGCCGTTTTTCAACCAATACATTCCCGTCATGGGATCGCGCTCAGCCGTGCCGTTTTATGAGTCATAACGGTGAAATTAACACCATGCGGGGCAATAAAAACTGGATGTTCACCCGGCAGGGTGTCAGTGAAGACGTGCGTGAAAACGGTTATGGCAAGGACCTCCGCAAGCTCTTCCCCGTCGTGGAGCCTGACTGCTCAGACTCGGGGACTTTCGATAACGTTCTTGAGTTCTATCTGATGACCGGCCGGACATTACAAGAAGCCGTCATGATGATGGTTCCCGAAGCGTGGCAGAGTCATGAATCCATGAGTCCGTCCAAACGCGCGTTCTACGAATACTATTCCGCAAAGCAAGAACCTTGGGATGGCCCTGCATCAATCGTCTTCACAGACGGTCACTACATCGGTGCGACCCTTGACCGCAACGGTCTGCGTCCTTCACGTTATTACATCACCCATGATGACCGTGTGATCATGGCGAGTGAAGTGGGCGTTGTGCCTGTGGACCCTAAGAACGTGAAGTTCAAAGGTCGTCTCCAACCGGGCAAGATGTTTTTAGTCGACTCTGCAGAAGGTCGTATCATCCCTGATGAAGAACTCAAAAACACCCTGGCAGCTAAGCATCCTTATGGTCAATGGCTTGATGAAAATCGCATTGAACTAACCGACATCGGTGCAGACCACGAGCCTCATGGTTTTGATGATGACACGGTGATTCAGCGGATGCAAGCTTTTGGTTACACGACTGAAACCATTCAATTTATGCTTACGGGTCTGATCAATTCCAAAAAGGATCCGATTGGTTCCATGGGCAATGATGCAGCGCTAGCGGTGCTTTCTGATAAGCCGCGTATGGTTTACGACTACTTTAAGCAGTTGTTTGCTCAGGTGACTAATCCGCCCATTGACTCGATCCGTGAAGAAGTGGTGATGAGTCTGGAATGTTACATTGGCCCTGAAGGCAACGTATTGGATACAACGCCGAGTCATGTGAATCGTCTGCGTGTGCCACATCCGATTCTCACCAATGAAGAAGTCACCGCGATTCGTCATATGGAGGGCAA
Organism: Phycisphaeraceae bacterium; assembly: GCA_016763955.1. Taxonomy (GTDB): domain Bacteria; phylum Planctomycetota; class Phycisphaerae; order Phycisphaerales; family Phycisphaeraceae; genus UBA7800. The sequence continues at coordinate 3,255 of JAESSU010000036.1, forward strand.
ATTTGCAGGTCGTAAGTGGAAAACCCGCACGATTGACATCACATGGGACAAAGCTGATGGGCCATCGGGTTTGGCCAAAACGCTAGATCGTATCTGTCAGGAAGTTGATCAAGCACTTATTGATGGGGACACCATGGTGGTTCTCACAGACCGGGCGATTAG
>JAESSU010000405.1 GCA_016763955.1 Phycisphaeraceae bacterium
GTCGGGGGTTCAAATCCCCTTGGCCACCCTTCAAAACAAAAAACGCCCTGCACTTACGTGTAAGGCGTTTTTTTATTTATTATGATGCCTAAAACGTCTTAACTCTAAAAATAAAACATCAGCCGGTCGCTCCAATTGCCATGCTCCCATGTCCGCCGATTTGGAGATTTTTGCTTTTCATCTAAATAAATCCGTCGCAAACTCCCGCACCCGTCTACTGCAAGCAGGGCGGCCAGTTAAGACAGTGAAGAGTCACCAAGAGACACGAGGCCGTGGTTGGCATGCTCTGCGTCTCACCTTTGCCACCCGCGACATCAAAGCAAGTGTCGACGTAGTAACCCTCAGAGATTGGATGGGGCATCGGATGATTGAAGCCGCACTTACGCTAGCGAAACGGGACAATCCCAGTTTGGTTACCCTCACTTTTCCTGTCCTTGCTTTCGAGGATTGACAAGATTTTTGCCGAGTACATTGGCCAAAAGCTGCCAATCGTCATCATTGTTAGCGATATAAACGGGCACTTTATGTCCATCAATTGCAATAATACAGTCACTTATTTTACTGCACTTTAGGGCATTGCGCAGAATTTTTGAATTGTTTTCAGCTTCGATAAGAATTGGCAATGAAATTGCCAACTGGGGGCTGGAGGACTTGTCGGCAGAAATAGCTGCGGCGACATTTTGGAACATTTTTTGGTGTTCAGTATAAAACGTATCAATTCGACAATATGTATTGTTCTCGGTACATTTTGGTATTACAACATCTATTCTTGAGCAACCTCGGTACGCTTTGGGGTTTTCTTTTGCGCGTGTGCAATCAGTTCCATTCCATTGGTGAGTCAAAATTTTTTCAAACTGTTCAAAGCCATGTAATATGGCATTCCGAAGGTGCATGCGAAGTCGTTTAATACGTGTATGATCAGAAATTCGAACTTTCGAATCATTTGGTGTAACTATTTTAAGAAATCGCCTAAAAACTTCAAGAACCGTTTTAAGTTTTCTACTGCTGTAGCTTGATGACAAGATGTTAAGTATGCCCAAAATATCTGCTATAGTGGCCGTTTTTTCTGTTTTGCTGTACAGATAGTACAGGGCTTTTAACCATGCCCTTTTAAATTCTAGTTTTGAATAGGTTGACGCTGATTTGAACACATAATTATTCAATTCTCGACAAAGCGGAACGGATATTTCATCCGCCTTGTGGATATCAATTAATACCGTTGTATCCAAATGAGCGCAGTTATTTGCTTTGCTGTTCGTCACAATTCTCTGTGTCTCCAAGAACCGCCTTGAATATATTGGAGCCCGAATCTATTGCGCTGGAAATTGCTGCATTGGCTTGGTCTTCAACAAGATTTTTGAGTTTAAGACATCTAAACAATTCAATAGCACTGGAAACAATATCCTCAAGTTCGAATTTATTGGAAACTTTGTTAGGAATAAGAGGTACTGTTGTATCAACAGTGGCTAAAATTTCTCCCTTGAGATAGTTGTCATCAGGCAGATCTTCCCAGAGCACTTCTAATATTGAGTACAACCCATCCATGGTAGCAGTCAAATCAATCTCGTCGCAGTTAACAGAAATGCTTTGCAATATTTCAATAGCTCTATTGCAAAGGCTTTCATTAAAAGAGTACTGATCTATAGTTCTATGGGGTCTTGTGTTCGTGCCAGTAAGCCCAGTACTTTGGATCACAAGTGTACTTCCGGTATTTATACCTAAAGTGGCATCGGTTTGAGTACATTCGTTACTCATTGAGTTGCCAAAGCGTAGTGTTACTTTGTCAACTGGATTTTCAGCTACAGAACTAGTTGAATTGTATATAGATGAATGGTTGTAGTTGATTGTACTCATGATATTTACATTTTCTCCAATATTGCTTTCGCCATTTTGTCATGTGAATGTCGTGCATTTTTAATGAAATTCCAAATATCTATTTCTGATTGCGGAAATCGCTGGAATGAGTCCAAATCAACTATCAATCCAGTAATAGGTTTTTTTGTGACTTCCTTTCTTTTTCGTAGTGAGGCCAAAAGTACTGCGCGTTGATTACTTTGAATTGAATGCGGATTTTGCAACAACCTTTCGTCGCATTGTATTGGTGCGGTTTCCTGATAATGAGGTGCAATATTCACATTCGTTGAGACATTACTATCTTTGTCCGTGATTGTTGCATTAAATGATGCTTTATCAACCCATAGTGCTTTATTTTTTGACTTTAATCTTGTAATAAGCTCAAAGTTTGAGCATATCGTTTTAACGGAAAGAGATTCAGTCTCATCAATAGACATTTGCCCGCACATTTTAATTTCACGGAATCCAATACGATTGAGATTTTGAATGTCAAGTCTGGCTAAAATTGATCCTATAGCTTCATTGCACACTTGGTCAAAATTACCTGTATTCCCAAATACATAATTGTCTTGTTCAACAACAAATTTCGTGGTGTCAAATATGACTTTTAATCCAAATGCCGGACATACGATATGGGCACCAGTGGGCTTCATGTCTCCTGGCATCCAGTCAGCTTCTGTGCATGCTGATAAGCTTTTTTCCAGAATACGCATTAATTGCCCACAGCGGTCAAGGTACAGATAGCCTTGGTCGTATCTGATTTCACATGCTGTTGTGCACAGCTTGAGCGGAATGTCGTCTCTATGGCTCATCAATGATTGCCCCTTGATCGATCTGATTTCTATGGCAGTTTAGAAAGCATACACACTATTATGCTTCATTATTGGTGAACTGCTAAGGTTTGAATTAAAAATTTTAGAAAAATTTATGATTGAAAGGGTTGTAAACATTGCCTTTGGGGTGGCGTGAGTGTCGTAAGTTGTTTATTGTAAGTGCAATACAATCGTATTGGATAAATTTAAGGTATCAGAAGCCATTTCTGACGTCCAGCTTAAATTCAACATTTCCGCTGTTTGTTTTGTCTTTGCTTTCGATACTCATTCGGGCTTCTTGTGCTTCGAATTCTTTTGTTCTGAATTTGACTGTTACAGTGCCGCGTTCTCGTTTTTTTAAACTCGGTTTACTGTAGAGGCTGCCTTTTAAGTCGGTGTCTTTTAGGCGAAGGGTGTACTTGTCTTGGCCGGTGTGCCAATCCCTGTTGCTGTAATTTTGAACTTTTAGTGCTACGGTTAAAATCACTTCATTGGTGATTTTTGCTAACTCTACTTTGAGTGATTTGACCGCAAAACTATGCTTTTGGATAGCGCGTCTTGTGGGCACGACTTTCCCCAACACATAAGGCAGTTGCTTATAGAACATTGACTCCGTCTTGGGCTTTGTAAAAGGCTTAGACTGGCTGGCCTGAGTTAATGTTGCGGCTTTGCCTTCAAGGATATCCACACGGGCAGTTAGCTGGGCAACCACTTCCCGTAAGACTTGGACTTGGGCCCGGAGTTGTTCGACTTCACTATCAGCAGCAAAAGCGCTGCTCGTAAAGACAAGCAGGGCTAGCAGGGGGGCGGTGGTAAATTTCATCAGTTCTCCCTCGGAATTTGAGATGCATTGATCTGCCTATCTTACACCTAATGGCTCCAATAAAAAAGTCTTGGTTATTGGAGCTTACTCAATGGCCTAGACTCTCTGACTCTCTTATTTGGTGTTGTTGATTTTGTGTCGGTGGAAGTTTTTGTTCTATGATTAAGTTGCAGTTCTTAAAAGTCGATTTAGGAGATAAGCGATGGAGACATTTTGATTTTCTGTTTGCTTAAAGTAAGTCAATTTATGGTTAGAGGTATTGTTGTGAGGCTATTAAAAAAACTGAGTAGAATTGTTAAAATTCCGCTTAAATGGTATGTCTTTGCAGGCATGATGGTTTTGTCGTTCCTGTTATCTATGCTTGTCGTGACGGTGAACTATAAAGCACAAGTGGCTGAATTTATGAGTCATGCTGATATTTTGGCTGTTGCAGAGGTCAAGTTGCAGGAAACGATTCTTGAGCGTGAAATGGACTTTATTACAGGTGATTTGCGTTACTTAAGCCAGTTTTCGGTGATGACGCAATTTGTAGATAATCAGGATGATGAAAACCTTGATCGCATAAAGTCTGCACTGTTGATATTTGCATCTGAGCGTAAGATCTATGATCAGATTCGACTGTTGAGTTCTGATGGTCAGGAATTGATACGTGTGGAGTGTTTTAACCGTGTGCCTGTGATTATTCCGTCTACTGAATTGCAAGATAAATCGGGTTCCTATTATTTTAAACATGCGATGACACTTCGGCGTGGCCGTATTTATGTGTCTCCATTGGATTTGAATCGTGAAGGCGGGGTGATTGAGTATCCATTGATGCCGACGATTCGGTTTGCCATGGGGATTTATGATTCTAATTCACAGCATCAGGGGGTTCTGGTTCTTAATTATAATGCGAAGTCATACTTGAAAATATTGCGTGAAGCATCTGATGTGGACCATGTTCAACTTATGCTTTTGAATTCAGATGGTTATTGGCTTTCGCATCCAGACCCAGAATATGAATGGGGTCATTTAATTATCCAACGGGCAGACAAAAAACTTTCTAAAATTGATCCCCAAGGCTGGCAAGCTATCTCGGAAAAAAAGTCCGGACATTATCAATTACAGAATCGGTCGTATACTTTTAATACATTTGATTTGAAGCGTGTGCCTGATTTTGTTCAGTCTACTCAGGGTGTAAGTACTCTTGGAAATAATGAGCCCGCTGAGTCAACTGTGATGAGGCATATTGCCATGTTGCCTGAAAGTGACGTGATTGCATTTAAGAAACGCAAGTTGTATCAGCAAGTGCTTATTGTCGTGGTATGGGCTTTTGTGTCGATCCTGCCTTGCTGGGGGCTGGCGTTTTTTTTTGAGAGTCGCCAGAGCGTGCGTGAGAAACTTTCCCGTCGGGCGTATTATGACGCAGTAACAGGTTTGGTCAGCAAAGAATTGTTTAGTGATCGTTGTGACCATGCCCTGAAACTGGCTCGTCGGCAGAGTAATATTTGTGCAGTCATCTATATTGATTTGGATGATTTTAAATCCATCAATGATTCCATGGGACATAGTGCTGGAGATGAGTTACTTACCAATGTTGCTGGTCGAATGAAAAACTGTGTTCGCGATTCTGACACGGTTGCGCGGATGGGCTGTGATGAGTTTGCGATTCTGCTGATGGACTTGGATGACAAGAGCATGGTTCTGTTATTGGCTGAGAAAATTAACAGTCGTATCTGTGACACCTTCCACTTGGCAAGTGGGTGTGTAAAGATCGGAGCATCATTTGGAGTGGCGATTTATCCAGATGATGGTGATTCGGTTAAACGTTTGTTAGAAGTTGCTGATGAGCAGATGTACACAAATAAGAAAGAAAAGGGTAAAAACGGGGTTTTGAGTATTGGCGCATGAGAATCTCTTATTGCTTTCTTGTGAGTTTGCTGATGGTGATAGAATTTTTGAGACTGTATTGACATCCAATATTAAAAACCGACAGGGTCTGCCGTACCGGTTTTTTATGGAATCTTTAAAATGTCCGGAGCTGCTCATCTTCCCAATGATGATCCTGCTATTATGTGACCCATGGTGTTATCACGTCTTGCTAATCTTGGGAGCACGCTGCTGGATCAAATCATGGGGTTTGGTTATTTTGCACGCTTTTGTTTATCCACACTCAAATGGTTTACGCGCGGGGTAGGTCGTTGGGGGCGGATGAGCTTGCTCTCCCCTCAGCTATTTTCCATTGGCACGCGCAGTCTCCCGGTGATCATGCTTTTGGGCTTGTTTATTGGGATGGTGTTGGCGATTGAAACTTTTGAACAGTTTGATGCTTTTGGCATTGCAGATAGCCTAGGCGCGATCATTAATATTTCCGTGGTTAAGCAGATCGGCCCGGTCCTTGCTGCGGTGATGCTTGCGGGTCGAGTGGGTGGGGCGGTTAGTGCGGAGTTGGGCACCATGCATGTCACTGAGCAGCTTGACGCATTGCGTGTTATGGGATCGGATCCTATTGCGTATCTGGTCGTGCCACGTGTGATTGCCTGTGTGGTGATGATCCCGGTGATGACGGTCTTTAGTGATCTAATGGGCATCTTTGGTGGATACCTTGTTACAGTGCAGGGGTTTGGTGTGAATTCGGGTGCATACTGGCAGCTATCTGCGGACTTTGTCGCTTCGTGGGACGTCTCTGTAGGGCTCGTTAAGAGCTTGTGTTTTGGGCTGGCGATTGGACTCATTAGTTGTTACAAAGGCTTTCACTGCAAAGGCGGCGCGGCAGGCGTGGGCAAGGCTGCAACGGATGCATTTGTCAGTAGTTTTATTGCCATCATCATTATCAATTTCTTCTTGGCCAAACTTTTAAACGATCTTTATCCCATTCTCTTTGGGCATGAATTTGTCACTGCGTTTTAAGTGGGCTTGTCTTCACGTTCTAATTCGTAATGCCCCTTGTTGTAGCGATGAAATGAAGCAAAAAAAAAGAATCGCCCATAGTGGACGATTCTTTTAGTTTGATGTTTTGCAATTGCTTGCAGAGTCTTGCACCGAAATATTAACGGGTGCAATCCGAAATCAATGGGCCCGACAAGACTTGAACTTGTAACCTCACCGTTATCAGCGGTGTGCTCTACCAATTGAGCTACGAGCCCGTAGCTTTGAGGCGGAACAATGTATCGCATCTTTTCCCAAGGGTCAAATCGGTCAGTACGGTTTTTGAAAGTTAGGCGATTGTGATTGGGGTAGGTGGAGCTAATATGAAAAACGTGTTCTTTGGATTTTGTGTTCGATATGATCTGGCCCATACTTAAGTTATTGGGCATTAACCAGTTCGCCCACGAGCATGATCGCGCCGGGATACCAGTTTAACGGAGCGTATTTGTCAGGATTTTTGTCAAAGTCCGCACGTTTTTGTTCAAAGAGAACTTCTCGTTTATCGAAAGTTGCCTCTAACACTGTGATTTTGACGGTATGAACTTTATTAGGATTCGAAATTTTACCAACGCCTAGTTGAGCTAAGCGGTAATAGCTACAGTAACGATCCATCCGGCGAGATTTTCGGACTTTACCATCGATATTGATTTCCACCATGCCACAGCCGGGGCCAAGTAGGTCGTAGACCATGGCTTGGGAACCTTTGAATTTAAAGGTCAGGCTTGCACCGGGCTTCGCTTCCCAGACACCGGGCATGCGTTTGCCAAATCTTCTGCCAAGTTCTTTGTCTTTTTTAAGCAAAGTGACCGGGCCGCTGAACATGCTTGGAGATAGGGGGAGCATTTGAGCGTGTTGCCAGTTTCCCGGGTTCAAGGGCTTGGTTAATGCATGGGGGCCAATCTTGCCTGCGGCCTTGATTGCGGGGATGCTGCGGGTGATGGCATTCAGATACAATTGGTGGCCGGTGTCGGTGTAGGGATGCACGCCGTCTCTGGAAAAGGGGATTTTGCCATCACTGTTTTTCGGTAGGTTGGCTGTTAGGTTTAGTGCATCACCTGAAACTTGCATCATCTTGCCTTTTTGAGCTTTCATGATGAGCTTGCCTAGTTTTTCCATGTTGGCTACTTCAACGCCCATGTGGATGGAGGGGATGCCATAATGGTCGGCCACGGATTCCATCACGCTAGCAGAACGTTTGATTTTGCCAGCTTGTAATCTGGCGGTGTCTTTTGCCGTGATGGTGTAGACGTAGCAAATGTCGCAGTTAGGGTTGTTGGCCCAGGTTTGTCGGACAATGCCTTCCATCGCTTTGGTGATACTGTCGGGTTTGGCGCCAGCATCATTGACTGCAAACTCTACAAATAGCAGGTCGGGTTTGTGGGCTAGGGCATCCCGTTTTAGGCGGTAGACACCTAGACTTGAGCCGGTTCCACCGATGGCTGCGTGGATGCCTTTGATTTTTACCTTGGGATATTGTTTAGCAAACCATTTTTGACTTAGCACACGCCAGCCAGGTTGAGCGGTGATGCTGCCTCCCAGATAAGCGATGGTGACGGACTGGCCTTTTTCAAGTTTGGCGAAAAAGTTAGGCAGTCCGCCACGTGCAGTGCATTCCACTGCATCACGAAGCGGGTAAGCATCCCCGCCAAGACAGGGCATTGCGCAGACGCAAAGGCAAACGATTGATACGAGTTGTGCAAAATATTTCATAAGCCGTTGGACTCCGTGAGAGGGGTGTTTTGTCTTGAGTATTGAATTGTAGGCTTATCTAACGGTGAAAGTGGGGTTTTTTTGTGTCTGTAGGCATCGAGTCTGTGTCGGAAATGAGTAGAATCAGAGATGTTTAGACACGTTTACGGGACTATGGGGTGTTGGATACTCATTGGAAGGCCCGCAATGACTTTACATTTAAATGTCAAGATCAAAAAAGCTCGCTTGCAACAGGTTAATAGGTTTGTTATATTATTCGACTCGTCACTTTGGACGATGAATCCGATTTTTATCCTTGCTCGGAAGGAATGATTAATATGTCACGCATTTGTGAATTTACGGGTCGTAAAACTGGTTCAGGCAATACTTACGCTTACCGCGGTAAAGCCAAGTACCTTGGTGGTGTGGGTCTGAAGATCACCGGCAAGAATAAACGCAAGTTTAAGCCAAATATCCAAACGGTCACTGCTCTTATTGATGGTGCCGCCGTCCGCGTGAAAGCCTCGACCAAGGCGATCAAGAGCGGTTTGGTTGTTAAGCCTTTGAAACGTCGCTATGCTTATAAGGCAGACGAAGCTCAGCAAGCCTGAGTTTTTTTCTGACCCTTTGGGGTTTAGCCAACAGGTCCACCGTTACAGAGGCGCTCGGCTGCACGACGCGGCGATCCGGACATCTGTGACAAACTGTCGCTTTCTATGGCCAGTGGGGCCTTCTATTAAGACAATTTGACCACTGTTTAGCGAGTTTTTATTGACTCGCGTGTTTGCTGTGCTAGGACTATATATCGGTCGAGCTTTGGCTCGTCTGAATAAATGGTTCGATAAAGCGTGGATAACAGAGATGCCTTGGCTTCTTGATTTTATATGCAAGTTGTTATGGAAAAACATTTCTATTGCCACAGATCACTGTTTCGACAGGCCGGTTGCAGCCCCGGCAAGATTGGGAAAAGTGGGATGTCCAACTGTCACGTATCGGCGTTGTCATTAATCAACTACACGCGATGCGATTAGACAAACATCCAGGCTCCAAAATTAAGACTTCAACATGCCCGGCAAGAGGTGCTGGGGCATTGTTTATTTGGCAATAAGTTGAAGTGAAATCCCGGACTAACCTTGTGTTTATTTGGCACAAAGGAACACTTCCGGGGGGAGATGCGGATGATTGATCGTGATGATCTTAAAAGACAGGTTCAGGAGGCCACCGATATCATTGAATTGATTGGTGAACAAGTCACCCTGCGCCCCAAGGGCAAGGAATTCGCTGGACTTTGTCCGTTTCACGAAGACCGCAATCCTTCCATGTTCGTCTCGCCTCAAAAACAAATTTATAAATGCTTTGTCTGTGGTGCAGGTGGCGATGTGTTTAGCTTTGCCATGAACTATCACAAGCTTAGTTTCCCAGAAGCGCTTAAAGTGCTCGGTGAACGGGCGGGTATTGAAATCCGTGAGAGTTATCAGCAAGGCGGCGAACCGGGTCAGCCTTCACCACGCCAGAAACTCACCGAAGCTAACAAGTGTGCGTGTTCCTTTTTTCAAAGGCAACTTGAGCATCCTCAAATCGGTCAAAAAGCCCGTGACTATATCGCAGGTCGGGGCATTAGTCCACAAATGATTGAAGAATTTCAGGTCGGTTATGCCCCTGATGCTTGGGAGGACTTTGCAGGCTATCTGAATCAGCGGCACTTGCCGGTAGAAGATTACATCACCGCCGGCCTAGTGAGTCCCCGATCTTCTGGAGAAGGTTTATTTGATCGGATGCGTCATCGTCTGATTTTCCCGATCTGTGATGCACTGGGGCGTTCGATTGCTTTTGGTGGCCGCATTTTGCCCGATGGCACGATCAATGACAAAAACGAAGCGAAGTATCTCAATAGCCCAGAAACGCCTTTGTTTAATAAGTCCGCGACCCTTTACGGATTGCATCTTGCTAAGCAGTCGATTCTCCAGACGCGCACTGCGGTCATCGTTGAAGGTTACACCGATGTGGTGGCCTGTCATCAGCATGGCGTGAGAAATGTTGTGGCAACCCTAGGCACGGCACTCACCAAAGAACATGTGCATGCATTAAGACACTTTGCAGAAAAAGTGGTCCTGATCTTCGATGCAGACGATGCAGGTCAAAAGGCAGCTGACCGGGCAGTGGAAGTATTCATTGGCGGGACATTGGATGTGAGCATTGCGGTACTTGCCAATAAAATGGACCCTGACGAGTTGCTGGCATTACCCGATGGCAATGAGCAATGGCAGCAGGCAATCAAAGACTCCCGTGATGCGTTGGACTATCAGTTCGACCGTATGAAAGACCAGTCTCAGGATAATGACACCGTGGCAGGTCGTCAGCGACTCACTGAGGAATACTTGCGTAAACTCGCACAGCAGGGGCTTGAAAAAATGTCGCCGCTCCGCCGTGGGTTGGTTTATGACCGGCTTTCTCATTTGGTTCATTTGGATGAAAAGACGATTGGCCAGATGGTCAGTCGCCTTGCTCAATCCGCTCGACCTGTCGCGTCTAGGTCGCAGCAAAAAAGGAGTCCTGCATCGCCTCAAGAAATGCAGATGCCCACGGATATGGACCCTGCTTTGATGGACCCTGATTCGCCGCATGATAGTGATCTGGCTATGGAGTCTCAACAAGCTCCTGTGAGTAGAGCTTACAAAGCTCGCAGTCGTGCACTTAATTTGGCTGAACGACAAATCTTGGGATGTTTATTGCATGAGCCTGGGCTGTTTCGCATTAAGTTGGATGACGGACATGCCTTTGAAGAAATTATTATTCCTGGTGATATGACTAGTGATGCAGCCAATGCGCTGTATCATGTGGTTTACGAACGGGTTGCAGCAGGTGAAAAACCTCGCTTAAGCAGCCTGCTGATGGAGCTCATGGAGTCCGGCAGGCAGGATTTAGCAAACCTGTTAACACAAGCCGATGCGGATATTGAAAAATTGAATATCGTGGAGCCTCAAGAGATGGAAAATGTTTTCCGTCAAGCTGCTAGAGCCTTGTTACAGCTTCGCTTAGATTCAGATTACCGACAAGCAAGAGACTTGGCATTGGGCCAGTCTGATATCAGTGAGCAGGGAGATTCCCAACAACAGGAACATCTGCTGCGACAGTTAATGGAACACCACCGTGATAATCCGTCACCTGTACGGATTGCCGGTTTCACAAGAGGAAAAAATTGACCTTTATTTAGTGGACAAACGCGAATTGGAGTGTCTATTTTAGAGCTTCATCGTTTGTTTCAACTTTTGGATAAACGGGTCAGTTAAGGGAAAGGACTTAAACAAGTGCTGGGATTTGGAACTCATCCTGCGTTAGAAGAAATGATTGCCAACGGTCAGGCTCAAGGGCGCGTCACTTATGACGAATTAAATGCGCTATTGCCTGATGAGATGGTTGACCCTGAGCAGATTGACAAGGTGCTTTATTGCCTTGAGTCGCTTGGCGTGAAGATGGTTGAAGGAACCGTCGAGCCTGTGCGTCGTAAGCCTGCTTCGGTGATGATCGAAGATGTGGAAGAAGATGCGCCTGTTGTGCGGCGGACTGATGCCAATGGCGAACCTGAGGAAGAGGAGGAAGTTGAAGA
>JAESSU010000406.1 GCA_016763955.1 Phycisphaeraceae bacterium
CATAACGCAATCTTGAATATTATCACCGTTCATGACATCAAGCAGACCTCGGCTCGATGCCTGAAGCATCTTGCTTGCACGATCCGCATCGCGTGATTGAAGATCGCCATTTTCCACGAGAACTTCCACGATAAAGCGACCTTCATCCTGACTTTGAATACGAGCTTTGTTGAACTGAGCTTCACTGATCAGGCCAGCTTTAACAAGTGGATGACGACTTTGCGTGGGGATGATGTCTTCAACTCGACGACTCAAACCGCTAGCCACTAGGTCACAGTCAATAAGCAACGTGCGGCCGCCGGTCCCTGAGAAGGACAGCCCCAACGCCATCGCCAGCGAACTCTTGCCACTGGCAGGCCCGCAACTGGTAATTGCAAAGACATGATTGTTATCTCGAACTGCACTAATCTGCATCTTGGTGCGGATATTATGGACACAATGAGCAGCCGTCGTGATCGCTTCAGCATCTGTTAGATCATCGGGCAACTGGGGCAAAACACCGAGACGTACAAAGTCACTGACGGTGAGTTCTAGGTCATCCATATTGCGGATGCTCGGATCCATCCAAGCGATAAAGAGCACGATGCCAAAGCCCAGCATACCGCCAAAGACGATGCCCGCAACGGAACCGAGTTTACGTCGGTCAGAATAAGCAGAAGCGGGTACGTCACCGTAGCTAAGGACTTTGATTCGACCCGATGCAGCTGCATCAATGGTCAAGTCTTCAATACGTGTTTCAGCAAGTTTGAGTTTATCAAGTAAATCTTCTTCCTTGTCACGCATCTGTGACAGGGACAGTTCTTTACGGCCGATGCGAGCTAGTTCAATATTGACCTTGGCTAGGATCGATTCAAGACCTTTTTCTTGAGCCCGTAAACGAAGCACTTCGCCACTGCCATTGGTGCCACTTTCGCCACTGACTTCTTGAACGTACATGTTGATCTGATCTTCAATGTTGGCAAGTACCAGCGTTTGCTGACGCATCACCACATGTTCCTTGCCATACTCAGCAGCAAGGCGAGTCATTTCACGTTGAACCAAATACCGGTCACGCAACAGGCGGCGTAATTCTTGATCACTAGATGCAATAAGTTGGAGAGTCACCGTGCGGTTCGCACCCTTAACAAGTTCGTCCATTGCGATAAGCGTCATCCGAACTTGGTCGAGTTCTTCTTCCAGACGTTCAAGACGGCGAACTTTTTGAGCATAGATGGCTGCCAGTGAGTCAGCTCCGACTTCGTTGGTGGCCATCGTAATGGCATTGCGAGCAATATCGAGTTCACGTTGCAGACGGTCATATTCTTTAACCACCAGATCGTAAACTTCAGCTTTATCTTCTTCATCTTTTTCTTTGATCAAGGCTTCATAACCCTTAGCCAAAACTTCCACACCCTTTTGAGCCGCAGCAGGATCAGTATCACTAAAATAGATTTCAATAACCTGACTCTGGGTGGGACGTTGAGCTGTTGCGTTTCGATCAAACCTCACAAAAAATCCGGGCGCGGTGCCAGGACGAATCTGCTGCCACTCATCTCGAAGCATGGCTTTAAGCTTCACTTCTTTGGAGTTAATTAAAGCAACCTGCTGGCCAATGTAACCATTAAACTGAGCCCGCAAGTCTTTGACTCATCGGAGGTCAGAATCCTAGCCACCACAGGCTTGATTTCGATAATGCCCTCTGAACGAAAAATCGGTTCAGGTAATGTGTAGCCCGCAAAGCCACCGGCGATTGCGCCAATCAAGGCAAGCATCGCAACAAGCATCCATCGCCCGCGGAGCATTTGCATGGTCATATCAAAGCGGCTCATTTCCCATTCAGGATTATGCTCCGCAACGTGTAATTGATCAGGTGTCATGTTTGTCATAGCTTTATTAATCTCAACTTTCAGTGTTTCCCTGACTGAATCGCCTGAATCAAGGGATAATGCCCTATCACCAGTTCACGAAATATCTGCTCACGCACATTAGCGGCCAGATAGCCATGAATTACCACCTGCATTTGGGCAGCACCAAACTGATTGTGATATTTATTTACGGATAACCCACCTAGCCCCGTCATATCACGCACAAGACGGCCATCCGGCACAATCAGAAAATTGCCCACTATCATTTGGTCGGCATTATTCGGACCGCTCTTAACCAATTTGTACTCCCGGGCCGGAATCAAGACCTCATCAACCATGACATTCCAATATTTATCGGACACAATACGCCAGCCCTGACTCGGATAACACACCGGCGGATAGTGTCCTAACAAGTCTCGTCGGTCAGAAAATTGAGCCAATAACACCGTCGCTTCATGCCCCGTTCGGACATTCACAAAGTGACGAGAAATCATCACATTGGGTTTAAGCACCGACACCACCGCAGTGGACACTGCCACGTCCATCCCAACCCAGTCACCCATCAGGGTCGGTAACTTCTGGGCAACTTCACGGACATGCTTGTGATAAGGCCTCGCATCGGCAACGGGCAAACGAACCGAGACTTTCTCAAGCACAATCCCAAATAAAAGCAAACAACCCAGCAAAGGCGCAGCCAACGCACCTCGGTACCGAAAGTTTTGTTTGATTTTTTCAACCATCACAAACCTCCCTAATCGTAAACCAAAGTAAAACGAGTGACTGGCACCAGTGCCCAACGCAGTAAACGGATCATGCACAGCAAAAGCCCAAAGGACACCAACAACATCACCCAGCCACTTACTGCATGGAACGCCCCAGAAGCATACTCATAATGTCCATAGACCCAAACCGCACACACTGTTCTAATAATATTGCAAACCAACGTACTCACCGGTGAAGCAAGTAATATCAAGAGCCGAACGTAATGACGAAGTGGAAAGCTAAATGCAAAACAAAAAGACACCAGCAACAACGCAAAAACCAATTGCATCCCATTGCAAGCTTCAGAGATCGTGACGTCCATCCCATTGACCGACAACAACGAGCCCGTCCGCATCACCTCTACGCCGACCACTTCAAAGACAAACTGTGTCCCACGAGCAACTAATCCTTGCATCGGAACCGAAAGCCATGTACGAATCACCCCCGGTGCAGGAATCAAAAACAACAACGCGATAAAACTAGGTAAAAAGTAAATGACAATTTCAACACCCACCACACAAGTAAAACAGCCTAAGACAATCAGTAACGCCCCGCCATGCCAAAAGGCTTCAATACCGTTGTAATAACCCCATGAAGAAATCGTCCAACCCAATGCGATCATCAAAACACCTAGTAGCTGACCCGTGGGACAACACAATCGCACACGTGCTCGACGAACCCACGCAAGCCACAACGCAACAGGAGGCACCAACAGCATGTGACGAAACTCTTCTTGTGCAAACATCAATTTGCAAATGTCCAACCAGACATCCAGTGTCGCCACAATGCCCAACATCACCATCAGCGCAGTCATCAGCAAATGCTGAGGTGTCCAACCATTTCGTGATAAAGTTTTAGGCAATTGCATCATAAGTAACTTACGTTAATACCAGTCGTCAATAAACTTGTCTTATTACTTGTGTCCGTGGCGAATTGCTATAGAACTCCAAAGCATTTTCAACGCGGGCAAAATCATACCCAATGAGTCTCTTTAGCAGTGACACACGTTAAAATTATTTCATCGTCACCAATTGATCCACCACAACCTGCCCCGCTTTGACATGGCCCCCCGTTAATACCAGTGATCTGGCAACCACAGCACCTTTGTCAATTTTTGCACCTCGTAAAACAACCGCATCACAAACCGAAGCTTGCGGATCAACTATCGCTCCAGCTTCCACAAGTCTAAATCCAGGCTGCCCGGCAAGATCCGTGTCATCAAATCCATGCATCCGACGAAGCCCTTGTAAATAATCTGACAACTTACGAATCGGTTGCACATCAGTTGTCAATTTACGAAGCACCATCGTCTGATGTGATCTTGCAATCACCGGCAGGGCTTGTTCCTTTAAATCCACAAAACCAATTGGGGCAATATCACGCAACGCCCCGCAACGACACAATGTCATCCCCCCAGGCGTGCCGTCTTCATAAGAAACCAACTGCACATCACCACCAAGGCTAGCCATATCCACCACCAATTGATCCAAAGGCTCAAACAGTAATTGATTCGCGGAGATCACCAGTAGATAGTCCTGATCATCATGTCGTTTTGCTAAATCGTGAAGCACGCCCCCCGTGCCTCGCAACTCCAATGGATCGCGTTCAATACTCACCGCAGCTTGGGACTCTGACCATGCAGTGATAGGTGCAGTTGCGGTCCAATCGATCATGATGCGGGTATTTAAAAAATCACGTTGCAATCGACCTGCAAGATGCGTGATGTGGTCTTGCCAATGATTGAGAATCGAACGACTCTCATCCACAGGTAAGTCCAAAGCTGAACGCCCAATTTGCTGATGCAAACTCGTGGGGTGTACCGTCCCTGCGAGCAACACCACCTCAGTGACGCGGCTTAAAATATCCTGTTTACTGCGCGTTATGGGCGCAGCACTATATCCTGTGCGTATCTGCGTCATCTTTTTTCCCTCCCCCGACACCCCCGGAAGTTTTTCCAGCGGTTCTGTCGGGAGTATGTTGTTCCCCATTGCCCTAAAGTCACCAAGAAATTTTCTTAGAAGACTTCCGGGGGGGGAGCATCAGCTTCTCACACTGATGTGCGTCCCAAACGTGACCAGATCGCTCCGGTCAATAAAGCAATTCCAAAAGGAATGCCATCGATTAGATACCTTCTTGCCAAACGGCGGGGTTCTTGTAAAAGGCGATGAACCCACTCCAGTCCGAATCTCTGAATCCAACGTGGTGCACGTTGCACATCACCACATACAAAACTAAAACTAATCCCAATTCCTAACCACCAAGCCCCCGGAAGTTTGTCACGGAGTTGCTTGATAAGCACCTCCTGCTTGGGTGATCCCAATGCCACCAGCACAATGTCTGGTTTAGCGTCAAGCAGCGCGTTCTCTAATGCTGCCATCTGTGATGAATCATTTTCAAAACCAAATGCTGGCACGTGTATGCCTGCTAAATTCAAATTTGGATGTCTCGTAAGCAATACGTCAGCAGCCTTTTTAGCTGCACCATCTGCGCCCCCAAGTAAAAAAACCGACAACCCGCGCTTCGCTGCTTCTGCTGGAAGTGAACTCGTTAAGTCCGACCCCGCAACCCGCTCAGGCAACGGCGTTCCTTGCAAGCGTGAGGCCCATATCAAAGGCATACCATCTGCAACCATCAAATCTGCCCCGTCATACAACTCACGGGTTTTTGCATCACGAACCAACCGACGCAGATGATCCAGGTTAGGTGTAATCACCCATCCGCCATGCCCAGCTTGCAACTGATCGAGGATGTGATCCACGCACTGCTTTTGAGTGATCGCTTGTAACGTCACACCCATAAGCTTGATCGTCGGCAATTGTGATGTTTGTATCTGACTCATTATTACGTCTCAAAACCAGCAGTTTTTCTCTTAGAAGTACCGCAACTAAAATGCTTTCACGCGCCCGCAGGTTTCCATGCAGTGGCTTGTTGTTGATTAATTTTTTGTACCGCAGTCTTCTTACCTTTAAGTAAAAATGACCACTGACACTTACGAACAAACTTGCGAAATTCCGCATCTCCGTAGCGTTCTTTACGTTTGAGCATGCTCAACACAAACCCCCACCAAATCGCAAGCCCACCTAAAATCACCGGCGGCTTACTCATTCGGAAAATCGCGCTTGCGGTAATGTATGCCAAGCTAGTCCCCATAAAATATTGACCATACCCCCATCGCATCCGTCCAGTGAGAATGCCTTTCTGACTAGAACCCATAGGCCGTAAATGAATAAAGCGAAGTTCCTGATCATCCCAACTACATGGAATCCAACCGAGCATCCGACAGCGATGATTATCAATACCATCCCACATCACCTGACGAACAAAACCACCAATTTGTTCAAAACATGGACGGCGATAAAACTTGCTCGCCCCCACAGAGACATCATCTGCAATGCCTTCGGAGACTTGCTGGCCTGCATCATTGATAAAATATGCTTTGCCACTACAGGTCCCAATGCGTGGGTCATTTTCCATCCGACGCATAAGACCTTCAAAGTACCCGTCAGGCAAAATCAAATCCAAATCCATCTTGCAAATATAGTCGTAGTCCTTAACGTTAACCGTATCGAGACCTGCATAGAAGGCATCAATCACACCAGGGCCGACACTGCGTTTGCCCCGGTCTTCACGACGTACGACCTTAATCCAGTCATACTTTGCTGCATATTGGGCAAGAATCACCGGCGTATCATCCGTTGAACCATCATCAACCACCACCAACAGCTTAGGCCTCACCGTTTGACGAACCATGCTATCAAGGGTCTGACGAGCAAACTTGCCTTCATTTCTACAAGGTGTCACGATCAGGTAGTCACGCATGCGGTTGCTCCTGTCAGATAGCCTTTGGGATGAGACTGATGCCACTTCCACGCCGTCGCGATGGTGTCCTTAATATCCGTATATTTGGGTTCCCAGCCCAATCGTGTCTTAAGCTTCCGGGGGTCAGCGACCAGTGCAGGTGGATCACCGGGACGACGGTCGGTGATTTCAACCGTAATTTTCTGGCCGGTCACTTCTTGGCAGGCTTTGATGATTTGCATCACCGATTGGCCGTTACCGGTTCCGATGTTAAACACTTCACGAGTGTCTGTTGTCGTCGCTTGGATCGCTAGCCAATGTGCAGAAGCAAGATCATCAACGTGAACATAGTCACGAACACATGTGCCATCTTCTGTTGGATAATCTGTGCCGAAGACCATGATTTTTTCACGCTGGCCAAGGGGAACTTGCAGTACCAGTGGGATGATGTGATTTTCGGGGCTATGGTCTTCGCCGAAGTTTCCGCACTCTGAAGCGCCCGATGCGTTGAAGTAACGAAGCAGTGTAAAACCCATGCCATAAGCATCTGCAAAGTCTCGGATCATCCATTCGACGGTGAGTTTGGTTCGAGCATACGGGCTAAAGGGTTCTTGGGGTGTGTCTTCACTCATGGGCACTTTAGGCGACATGCCATAAGTCGCACAGGTACTAGAAAACAGCATTCGTTTGACACCTGCTTGACGCATGCCGTTAAGTAAGCTCATGGTTCCAGCGATGTTGTTTCGGTAATGATACTCCGGGTCATCGACTGATTCGCCAACACATGTTGCTGCTGCAAAATGCATCACCGCGTCTGCATCGATTTTTTCTAATGCCTTTACCACAGCCTGGGTATCCGCAATATCGCCTTGAATAAAGCGTCCCTCTGGAACCGCTTGAGGGTGTCCTTGTACGAGGTTATCAAATGCATAGGCATCGACACCTTGCGTTAGCAAGTATCTCAAACATGCACTGCCTACATATCCAGCACCACCGGTCACTAAAATTTTCATCGTTTATTTCCTTCCACAGCTGACATGCAGCTTTCGTTATTCAAAATCAATTGTGCTGCACCAACGAGCGTCGGCTCGACAAAGTCAGCATGTTCAAAATCCGCTTCCGTCGCGTTGCCACTAAGTAGAAGTACGGAGCCTTTGCATTGAGCGTTTTTACCCGCTAGCACATCACTAGCCATATCACCAATCATCCATGAGCGTGATAAATCCAAGTTCATTTCCATAGCAGCACGTAGCAACATCCCCGGCCCGGGCTTACGATCTGGATGTTCAATCGCTTGACGGTCACCCTTTTTCGCAGGTGCGATCGGGCAAAAATACAAGCCGTCTAACTTAGCACCTTGTTTAGCAAGCTGGGCAAACATCCGCTGATTGATTGCTTTAAGCCCTGCCTCAGTGAGCATGCCTCGACCGATGACCGACTGATTGGTGATCACCACGCAGGCATAACCCGCATCACGAAAAAGGTTAATCGCATCCGCAGCACCGGGAAGTAATTCGACGAACTCCGGGTCTACCAGATGATGCACTTGTTTGATGATGGTGCCATCACGGTCGAGAAAAATAGCGGGACGTTTAAGACTCATACAAACACCTGGGCAATATCATTTTTCGCGTGATCTAATGATTCATGGGTGCCAATATCACGGTGATAGCCGTTCCAAACCCAACCCCGCATACGACCGATGAACTTGGGCAGCACATCAAAACCAAGATCAAACGCATTCATATCCGCAATCTCGTGATACGCTTTTGCATCAAGAACATAAATCCCGCCATTGGCAAGATCACTGGTTGGATGCTGTGGTTTTTCAACAAAATTTGTAATGCGAGCTTCATCATCCAACGTAGCAATACCACACTTCGTTGGATAAGGCGTATGAAAAAGCATCCTCGTAAATGGATCATCATGCGACTGATGAAATTCAACTAACGCAGCTAAATCCACATCACTAAGATTGTCCGCGTAGACAATGACACACAGCTCATTTTCATTCACATAATCACGATTAGCATGCACCGTTCCAGCAGAGCCTAATAATATTGATTCGTACGTTTCAGAAACGTGAAACGCTCTAGCTTCATTGCGGTCTTCAATATAATCACGCACCTGCTGAGGGATGTGATGATTGTTAATCCGCACATCAAAAAGTTCTGCTTGTTCAAAACGATCAAACCAGTAATCCAACATGGGACGGCCTGCAATTTGAATCAAACACTTAGGGGTCGAATCCGTTAGTGGCTTGAGCCTTGTGCCCAGACCGCCTGCTAGCAATAACACTTTTTTAATTTTTGATTGTGTCATTGGGCTATCTCTTTCATCACAGAAACTTTTTTGATCGCTGATGGCATGGTTTGTATTTGAGCCTTCACATCATATGAACAGCGAGCAAGCTCAATTAGCTGATCGACGCGCCGAGAAAAGGTCTCTTCAAAACTGTGACTTTTTGCAAAATCCAAAGACTCTGTTGCATGCTCAACAATCTGCTGACGGTCTTTATGAAGCTGTGCAATTTGTTGTGCAACTTGCTTTGGACGATCCATGGGAACAGCCCAGCCTGCATCGGAATGTTCACAAACCCCTACAAACGCAGCATTGTCATAACCGACGATTGGCACACCGCAGCTCATTGTTTCTAGGTACGTACACGATGGATCACCCTGACGATGCGGGCAGACAAACAAGTCCACATCATGCTTCATCAACGGGATTAACTGTTTGTAAAAATCCAACACACCACGCATATGCACATGTTCGCCTAAATTTTTTGCATCAATTTGCTTAGCCATACTGTCAAACAATTCGCCATCACCACAAATTTCCATCGTAAAAGGAACCTGCATCTGGACAAGATATTGCGCAATCACAGGCAAATGATCCGCACCCTTGATAGCGAGCAATCGACCGGAGAATGCCAATCGCAAAGGCCGACCTGAATCGATGTCCTTGTATCGTTGTATCAAGTCATCACTGGATGCCATCTGCATTTTTTCGACACGGCTGTCAAAGTAAAGCAATGATTTTTGGGCCAAACCGAGATAGTCGTTATACGTTGGCGTGCCATTAGCTTGAAGACCGTTGGCGAGTTTTAATGCACGGCGGTGTTGACGTTCCTGGCTCCAATGCCAAAAGATTCGACGCAAAAAAACCAGCTTGTTTTTTGCACGCGTTTTTTCCATCTGACATCGTGTTTTAAACGCATATTCAGACACATAAACGCAAGGCACATTCACATTCTGACAAAGTTGACTGATATGATTTTGCCGCCAATACACACTAGCAAGCACCACGTCCGCAACAGCTAATTGATCTGAAAAATTCGATTTTTTAA
>JAESSU010000407.1 GCA_016763955.1 Phycisphaeraceae bacterium
ACCACCATCAATGAATGGCATACATGCCCATCAGGGGGTCGGATCAATGCATCAAACCCTTGCAGCGAATACATGTTCTTGGACAACACGGCTTGTAATCTTGCCTCACTGAACTTGCTTAAGTTCTATAACTCCAAAACAGGCAAATTTGATCTTGAACGTTTTGAACATGGCATTGAAATCTGGACCATGGTTCTGGAAATCTCCGTGCTCATGGCTGCTTTCCCCAGTAAGGAAATTGCACGCTTAAGCTACGAGTACCGCACCTTGGGGCTAGGTTACGCCAACATCGGTGCCATGCTCATGCAAGCGGGTATCGCGTATGACTCAGAAGAAGGTCGCGCCATTTGTGGCGGTCTCACAGCCATCCTCACCGGTCGCAGTTATGCCACCAGCGCACTGATGGCTAGCGAACATGGTCCGTTCCCGGGTTACCATCCTAATAAGGATCACATGCTCCGAGTGATCCGAAACCATCGCAGGGCAGCGTATGGGGTGAATCGGGATACGGACATTGCAAGTGATCACGAGTTCGGTGACTACGAAGGCTTGCAGATCAAGCCCGTTCCCGTGGACTCGTACTACCTCAATGAGGGCTCCGCTGAGTTTCGCACGCTTGCCAACTCTTCGGACATTATGCGTCACGCTCGTGTGGCTTGGGATGAAGCTCTAAAGCTCGGCCAAGAACACGGCTTCCGCAATGCACAAACCACCGTCATCGCGCCCACAGGTACCATCGGTCTGCTGATGGACTGTGATACCACCGGCGTGGAACCTGACTTCTCACTGGTTAAATTCAAAAAACTTTCCGGCGGTGGCTATTTTAAAATTGCCAACCAGTCTATCAAGCCCAGCCTCAAAGCAATGGGGTACAGCAACCCGCAGATCAAAGAAATGATCAGCTACGTTATGGGCACACTGCATCTTGATGTCGCATTTGAGAAAGGCACCTTTGCGGACTTCTTAATCGACAAAGGTATGATCCAAGATGATATCCAGAAAATCTCTGATTCGCTGGCAACCGTCTTTGAACTGAATCAAGCGTTCAACACATGGACACTTGGTGAAGACTGCATCAAGCGTTTGGGCATGGAAGAAAAAGCTCAGGCAGCAGACTTTAATCTACTTAAAGAATTGGGACTGGACCTTAAACAAATCCAAGAACTCAACTATCTTGTTTGTGGTACGCAGACCATTGAAGGTGCACCGCATCTTAAAGAAGAAGACCTTTCGGTCTTTGACTGTGCCAATACTTGTGGCCCGTTAGGTAAGCGTTTTATCCATGCTCACGGACACATTCGTATGATGGCTGCCGCGCAGCCGTTTATCTCCGGTGCGATTAGCAAGACCATTAACCTGCCTAACGATGCGACGGTGGAAGATATTTCCGGTGCATATCGCATGAGCTGGGATTTAGGACTCAAAGCCAACGCACTTTATCGTGATGGTTGCAAACTTTCTCAGCCGCTTAATAGCAAAATGGACGCAGATGTTGAAGTTGATGATGAGGAAAATATCGAAGCAGGAAAAGACGAAGTTGCTGCGGAGATTGCGATTGCAGCTCAAAATATTGCAGCAGAAGTACCTAAGCCCGTTGAAAAAATTATCGAGCGGATCATTGAACGCCCCATGCGTCGCCGCTTGCCTGACACCCGTCGGAGCTTAACGCATAAGTTCAATGTCGCAGGTCACGAAGGTTATATCACCGTCGGACTCTATGAAAGTGGGAATCCCGGCGAACTGTTTATCACCATGGCTAAGGAAGGTTCCACCATCGGAGGCCTGATGGACTCACTGGGCACTGCGATCTCTATTGCTCTGCAATATGGCGTGCCTACTGAATCGCTTGTGACCAAGTTCACCCATCAACGCTTTGAACCTGCGGGCATGACGCATAACCGCGACATCCCGTTTGCCAAGTCACTTGTGGATTATATCTTCCGCTGGTTGGGGATGGAATTTATCCCCGGCTACCGTGCAGATAACGCACCGCAGCGCCCTGCAGACAAAAAAACCAACACCACCGCAACAGCCAAAGCCAAAGCCAAAGCACAAGCAGTGGCCGATCACAAAGGATCAAGCAACGACAACGGCAATGGTAAGAAAAAATCTTCGGACAATATCTCAACTTTGTTAGACAAGTCCGCACGTCTGCAAAGTTCACTAGAAACATCCGAGCGTTTTGAAAGTGGTATGCCAGCTCCGGCAATGGCAACTGCGGGCAAAACATCCAATGAAGATGGAACCCAAACCCGTGGCGGCCTCTCCGCAGCCATGACACAAATGCAAGCAGA
This sequence comes from Phycisphaeraceae bacterium, assembly GCA_016763955.1. Lineage (GTDB taxonomy): Bacteria > Planctomycetota > Phycisphaerae > Phycisphaerales > Phycisphaeraceae > UBA7800. The sequence continues at coordinate 2,295 of JAESSU010000407.1, forward strand.
TGCACCGGCATGTGATGTCTGTGGCACGATCACCGTCCGCAGTGGGACTTGTTACAAATGCCTTAACTGCGGTGCTTCAATGGGATGTTCATAAATCATGGACTCGTGAATCGTGTTAAATCACTTGCGGTTTAATACGATTCACAGACTTTTTAGTCCACGAAACGTGACCCCCGCATCATTAGATAAAACCTAGGTCCGACAAGTCAACCCCTCTTGTTAGACCATTGAGAAAGGAAGCGGCAGGGAGGTTTGAAAAACGGCGTTATGGAGAATGCCAAACAAACCAACTGAGATGATTATTAACCCCTTGAATCTCAGTTGGAGACACAACCCGCTTCCTTCTCCCTCCTCCCCCTTGGGCCCCACCACCTGAGGGGGACTTTTATGCGCAATGCGCATCATCAGAATGATGGATCAGGATTTGGGTTAATAATTTTGGATTCAAAACGCAAGCCCGCAGATGAGGCTCTGCGATTTTGCGGGGCCGTTATCGCATGCAAGACGTTTTAGTAATCAAGTAACCGGATCATGTTCTTCGTCGGATAATTGTTTGTCCCATACCGGACAGCCATCCATTTTGGCTGCTTTAGCTAGCAGGTGCGAGCCGATGGGGTTGGCAATGAACTGGAAGAGGATCACAAGGATTACTTTGGTAATGATGTTGATGACGTTGGCATTGGGTGCTTGAGCATGGTGAATGGCGGCTGCGACAATCAGGCTACTAAGTCCGAGTGTGACTCCTTTGGTCGCAGCATGCATGCGGTGGTACATGTCCGGCAAACGGAGGAGTCCTATCGCTGCAACGAACATGAAGAAGATGCCGCATAGCAAAAAAAAGATCACAAATAGGTCTAGAATAATGTCGGCCATGATTAGGTCATTCCTTAAGCGAGGTCTTCAGATTTTTCGTCATTTTGCGTTTGTTGATGACGCATATGTGGACGGGCAATATATTGTGCGATAGCAACGGTGCCTGCGAAACTCAGCAAGGAGAGCACGAGGATGCCATCGATAAAGGCACTGGTGGCAAAACGCATGCCCATGAGGACGACTAGGCCAATGAGTTCAATGCCCAGTGTGTCTGCGGCTAGTGCGCGATCTGCTAGGTGCGAGCTTTTGAGTAAACGTAGCACGCATAAAAACATGCCTATAACCGTTAGGACAATACAGCCATCGATGGTGTGATTGACGATATGATCTAAGGTCGATGGGGCAGAGGCTGCTTCTGTGGCAACATGTGTTGCGGTGGCGATTAACAGGTTCAACATCCGAACACCTCCGTCATCAGACGATTTCGTAATTCATCAAGTTCATCAATCGCAGTTTGGCGATCCTCTGCATACATACAGTGCACGAGAAGCACTTGGTCATTGTCGAGTACATCTACGGTCAGCGTGCCGGGGGTGAGCGTAATAGCGTTGGCTAGTGATGTGATTTGTAAGCTTGTCATGCCTTTGACGGGGTAACGTATGAATCGTGGTGTCATGTTTAGCTTCGGGGTGATGATTTCTTTGGCCACAGTGAGGTTGGCTAGAATCAAAATCCGTATAAAGTAAACGGTAAAGGAAAGCAGGTTCAAGAATTTTGAGCCATAGCCTTTGCCATCGGGATACCATGTACGGCTTACCACGCCAAGTAGAAAATAGCCCAAGACCAGTCCAGCGAGCAGTGTCCAAAGATCGAATAATCCCCACATACACATCCAAAGGACGGCTAGGAGAAGATTAATTAAAAAGAAAGATAACATAAGGCAACGCTCCTTCTATTTTCGACAGCCCAAAGTTTCCCCAAAGTCCAAAGTGCAAAGGCCGGGACCCGGATCGAGGGCGGGGCGTGGTTAGTGACTAATTTTTTCAGGTGCTGATTGAACATGTGTCTTGTGTGATACCGGATTATTAAGGACCCGCTTAGGGGTATTGCGTTCACCTAGTACAGCTCGAACGTATGCTGATGGGTCAATGAGTGATTTGGCAGCGGTGGCACACATGCTGTAATACTTTTGTGCACCAAATCCCATACTCAATGACATGAGTACGAGTAGCGCAATGGCCCATGTTCCGCCAACTGTTCGTGGTAAGATTTGTGGTTTATCGACATGTTTACCTTGAGCCGGTGACCAAAAGCCATAGCTCCAAATTTTGAGCATGGATAGCAAGGTGAACAATGAGGTCAAGACAGCAATACTCACGACGATGTAATGTTCTGAGCGGAAGCCTGCACTAAGCAGGACCCACTTGCCAAAAAATCCTGACAAGGGGGGTAACCCAGCGAGTGAAAGAGCTGCAATCATAAACAAGGTTGCAAGCCATGGCGCACGTTTAAGTAGGCCACCGATTTTGCCCAGGTCATCATCACCTGCATGTTCAATCATCAATCCACTGCAGAGAAACAAGCAGCATTTGACCACCATGTTATGCAGGATAAAGAAGATTGCGCCCGCGACAGCCAGTTCTTTAATTTCAGGTTTGACACCGATCGTGATGGCAAGCCCCATGCCCATGAGCATGTAACCGACCTGGCTAATAATATGAATTGAGAGAATGCGACGAACCGTATGCATCGACACCGCGCCCAGCACGCCTAAGAACATTGTGATACCTGCGGTGACGAGTAGGAATGGGGCAACGATTTCTGTAATCGCTTGGGAGGTTCCCAGCATCATCACAAACACGCGGATCATCACGTATGCACCGACCTTGGTGAGCAGGCCTGCAAAGAGTCCGCCAATAGCGCTAGGTAAGGTGTGATATGTATCAGGCAACCAGTACCACAGTGGGAAGATGGCTGTCTTACCGCCGAAGACTAGGACCATCATCACTAGGATAGGAATGCTTGTTTTGGGCAGTTGATCTGCCATGGCAATTCGTGTGATGTCCGCCATATTGAGCGTCCCTAGTTGACCGTAGATCAATCCTAAGCAGGTGACGAACATGGTGGAGCCTAGCAAGTTGAGCAGGACATATTTGTATGCCTGTTTCATCTGTGCTTTGGAGGTTCCGATGCAGAAGATGGCATAGGATGCCATGAGCATAATTTCGAATGCGACAAAGAGATTAAAGAAGTCCCCGGTGATAAAGCTCCATTGGACCCCTAGCATGAGCATATGAAACATGGGGTGAAAGAAGCCGCCTTGTTGATCTCTATCGAACTGGCAGACGCAGTAGAGAAACACGCAGAAGCAGACGATGGACCCGACGGTGAGCATCAATGCCGAGAGGGTGTCCACGGCAATGGTGATACCAAAAGGGGCCGGCCAGTTGCCCATTTGTGAGACGAGTATGCTGCCGGTGGGGACGACGGTGGCCAATGCCATGCATGCAAAATAAATGTTAAGTAATAGGAAGCCCGCACCAACCCAACGTTGTGCCATGTGAAACCTGTGCAAGAACATGGTTGCAATGCCCCCAGCCATGGGGAGGACGACAAAGAGTACGATCTGATGTTGTGTCATAAGCGACGTTCCGAATCCTCGGGGAATTTTTCCCGTGGGGTTGTTGTTCAATTTCGATCTTTAGGCCTAAGCATTTAGTGGTCGTTTTCCTCTGCGAGCACTGCCATACTCAAGGTTTGGTGACGACGCCATGTGATAACAATGATGGTCAGTAACAGAGCTTGAACTGCAAAGCCAATGACGATGGCTGTGAGGATTAAAGCTTGGGGCAAGGGGTCTACTAATTCATGCAGGTCCACGCCATAGGCAAGAACTGGCGGAAGCTTACCAGCAGGTGTCCCGCTCACAGCGAGGATGGCAAGATTGGCGCCATGTCCAAGTAGAAAGACCCCCATGCACACGCCTTTAAGTTCACGTGCGAGCATCAAAAATGCAGACGCGCCAAAGAGTACGCCTACCATAATTGAGATCAGTAAATTCATTATTGAACCTCCTTGGTAAGCACGTCAATCATGCCCACTACCACGCCGGCGACAACCATGAAAACGCCCAAGTCAAATGCCATGACACTAGCCCATTCAAAGTTGTAATCTTGATTGATGGTGGTCGGCAGATGCAGATAACCATGAGCTGAGGTTAAGAAAGGCAGGCCTTGTGCAAAGGCTCCAAAGCCAGTTCCCAATGCCAACGTTAAGCCGATGGCAATGAAGTAGCGTTCAGAAAAAGGCAGCATGCGTCGAAGACTCTGCGTTCCAAAACTCATGCGATGAACGATCAACGCCACCGCAGCAACAAGACCTGCCACAAAGCCGCCGCCGGGGGTCTGATGTCCCTTAAAGTAAATGAACACGGCAAAGACCAAGCTCAAGGGCACGATCATTCGTGCGCCAACTTTTAAGATTACACTTGTACACATGGGAATTTCCAATTGAAGGTTGTCTTACACATCGGACTTGACCGGTTCAGGTCCGCTGTCATCACTGTTCGACGGATCATTAAACTGACCCGATTTTTTACGACGGCGTAGTAGCGTCCATACGCCCATTGCAGCGATGCCCAGTACGGTGATTTCACCCATGGTGTCAAAGCCACGAAAGTCCACGAGGGTGACGTTTACAACGTTGTTGCCGCCGCCGCCATGGTGAATCAGATAACGTTTTTCACCTAGATGTTGCGGATTGGAAACAACTTTTTCTAGGTTGCTGTCATGAATTTCATTGGGATCAATTGCTTGGGTGACAATGCCCCCATAGATTTGGCTTTCAGGAACAGCCATGGCATCCACGCCTTTATATGAGTTTCGTATGAAGTATTCACCAAGGTCAGTGAGGGGCTGGTTTTCGGCGGTAAGATAAGGCAT
>JAESSU010000408.1 GCA_016763955.1 Phycisphaeraceae bacterium
GAACCCTTCTTAAGGGGACGGGGTTGGGCACCATGCTCATGGCTAGTCCGCCAGTCTCTAGTCAGTTGATGATCAGTGTTAAAGCGGGCGTGGATCATGTTCAGGTTGATGATAGCAGCATATTTGAAGTGGGCGATGATGTGATGGTGGCAACGCCTAGCCAGGGCGGCTGGGGGGCGACGCGTGTTGGGATCACACGGATTGATAGCCCGATTCTCTGGTTCGATGGGCCGATGATTCAGGATTATGATGCGAATGCGCCGGCGATGGTTTGTCATTGGTTTCCGCTTATTAATGTGCAAGGTCAGTCGCAAGTGCAAGTCTCGGATTTACATTTGATGGGCAATTGCAGTGCGATAGGTGATACTCCTTTTGGGCCGGATGATGCTTGCTCTGGGATTCAATTGATAGGTGCTGAGCAATGTATGATTGAGCGCGTGTTTGTTGAAGACTGGGCCCATGATGGCATTGGGTTATATGCCAGTAGCAACTGTTACGTTCAGCAGTGTCACATTCGTAATAGTCTTGGGCATGGGATTCGTGTGGGCGATGAATCGGGTTCTAATTGGATATCACAAAACCAGTGTCAGCTTAATGCGGGTGTGGGAATTTATTTGTCGGGGCAATCTCTGCCGTGCATTGTGAGTCAGAATGTCCTTCACTGCAATCGAAAAGGTGATATCGCTGCACGCAGTAATGGCCATCATGTTAAAGCTAATCTTGGTTCTCACGTTGGAATTTCCCCCATCACAATGCCCAGTCCCCTTGTGCCTGTAAGGGATCCGCTAGTTGATACGGTTAATCCTAAGCCGGCTGCTCCCACTTACACCAATCATATTGGTGATCCGGCTTCTAATGCAGCTGCGAGGACCAATGAGCAGTCGGTCTCTCGCCGGTTGCGGGGCCTTGATGCGTTTGATTGAAATAAATGAGTGAGCCGATTTGTTGTAAGGTTGTGACGGTGTATTGCATCCGGGGTGCATCGTTGGATATCGTTTAAGACCGTGTAAATTTTGTTGAGATATTTGGAGTTTGATGATGCATACTTATGAAGCGATCCGTCAGAGACGATCTGTGAAACATTTTGACCCGAATCATGAAATGACCGCCCAGCAGATCGACGAACTGTTGAGCTTGGCAATGCTTTCCCCAACGGCGTTTAACCTTCAACACTGGCGTTTTGTCACCATCAAAGACAAAACGCTAAGGCAAGAAATTCGTGATGTGGCATGGAATCAGGCACAAGTGACCGATGCGTCGTTGCTATTGGTGATGTGTGCTGATAGTCGAATGTGGGATAGGGACTTGCAGCGACTTTGGGTCAATGCACCTCAAGAAGTTCAAGACATGCTCATTCCTGCCATTAGTGGGTATTACAAGGACAATAAGCAGGTTCAGCGAGATGAAGTGATGCGCTCCTGCGGGATTGCAGCACAGACGATCATGCTTGGCGCAAAGGCTATGGGGTATGACAGTTGTCCGATGGATGGCTTTGACTTTGGTGCGGCGGGCAAGCTCATTAATTTGCCAGAGGATCATATCATTACAATGATGATTGCAGTGGGCAAAGGCATCAAGCCCGCCAACCCGCGCGGCGGCCAATTGTCCCTCTCGGACGTGGTGGTCGTGGATCGGTTTTAGTCTGTAAAACAGGCTTTTTAAAAAATAACCACAGCGGTTGATCATCTGTTTTTTAACCACAAAAAACACAGAAACCACAGAAACCACAGAAAAAGCGATTGAAACCAGTCTTTAAATTTCTGTGTCTTGCGTGCTTTGCGTGGTTAAAAGTTCCCCGTGTGATGGCACGTTCATTCGCGACAACGAACTTAACGTTGTATTTTTGATTCATGATTCTTGCTTGGCTCAAAACATTCTCCCCCAAGGCCCAGCCGCTGATGACGCGGCCAAGTTATTGGCGAGAACTCCAAACGGCGATGACCTTCCCCATTGCAATCTCTATGGTGGAAGGTAGCGTCATTGGGATTTTGGCAAGACGTGCTTTTGAAGTTGGGCCTTATGCTTTTGCGCTGATCATGGCTTCGCCGATGCTCGCGCATTTTACCAGTATTTTTTGGGCAAAATTAGCACGCGGTAAACCCAAGATCACCGCGATTGTGTTAATTAAACTGTTGATGCTCGTTTGTGTCGGACTTATTGCCTTTTTGCCCACCACCCCCACCGGCGGGTTGATGCTCACTACATTGATCTTGCTGTCACGTTGCTGTCTAGCAGGTGTGACCACGCTGCAAGCCACCGTCAAACGTCAAAATTATCGACGGCAAGTTCGTGGCCAGCTCACCGCAAAAATGATGCTCATCGTTAGTGCCATCATGGCAGGAGCGCCGGTGATCTTCTACAGCCTGCTAGACCTTGACCCCTCAGCATTTCGGGTGGTCTATCTATTTGCAACAGCGGTTTCACTGATCGGTGTGTGGTCTTATTCTAAAGTCCGAATTCGTGGTGAGTTTGAACTACTTAAGTATGAAAATAGGCCCACCAGTAAGCCCACGCCCCAAGGGTCCCCGGCTCCGCTTTATGAGTACAACCCGCTTGATGAAAAGTCCACGTTCTGGAATGTGCTTGGGCAAGACAAAGATTATCGCAGCTATCAGGTCAACCAATTTTTCTTAGGCACTGGCAATATCATGACCGCCATGATGGTGATCTTTCTCATTGAGCAGATGACGCATCACATGTCCCGCGGATACACCTGGAGCATGATCATTGGCACGACGATCCCGTTTGTCTTTAGTTCATTGACCGTACAACTCTGGGCTAAGTATCTGGATAACACACATATTGCTAAGTTTCGAGTGTTCCACACCATGGTCTTTTCAGTGAGCATCTTGCTGGTCTTTATTGCGGTGATGCTTGGCTGGCTTTGGCTGCTTGTTGGCGCACAAGTGGTTCGCGGGTTTGCTTTTGGGGGCGCATATTGGCATGGCAATTAGGACACAATGATTTTGCAGATCGCAGGCAAGTAATGACCTACATTGGCATCCACGCGACCCTCACCGGCGTGCGCGGTGTGACGGCTCCTTTTCTAGGGATGCTGCTGTATCAGGGATGGGGGGTGTCCACCTTTAATTGGCTGCCTACTTTTACAGGGATCGGCCCGTATATGTTCCTCGTTGCCTTAGCCCTGCAGTTCGCTGCAATGACAGGGTTTGGCAGACTCCATAAGCGGATGACAATTAGTAAGCGAGCTTAGAGCGTATCCCCCTCCCTCGTTTTTGGCTAAAAAAAGCCGTAGGAAGCCCAAGGATTCCCGCAGGAGTTTGGCGTGTGATGTGGAGATTATTTTCTTCAAATGCTTTCGTCTTGCGGCTTACCGTTTCGCACGGGGATAGCAGAATGCTGCTACAATGGGTGACTCACCTTGATAAGGAGTTTGTGATGTTTCATCGCTATTGGAATCTTGTGGATGATGCTTTGGTGGGGATGGCTCCTAGCCGTGAAACCTGTCAATGGATCATGGAAGGTCCAGATGTCCAGTTGCTGGCATTGCTTCAAGCGGCTTATGTCCCGCGTGAAAAACACTTTGGCAAATTGGTCAAGGTTCACATCCTAAACAACGTTCAAAACGGTCGCTGCCAAGAAGATTGCGGTTATTGCTCACAATCTAAAGACTCTGATGCTCCGATTGAAGCTTATCCATGAAGACCGATGAGCAGATTTTTGGTGAAGCCCATGCGGCTGCAAAAAATGGTGCTTCACGCTACTGCATGGTGCTCTCAGGGCGCGGCCCATCATTGGAACGAACGCAAAAACTCGCAAGCTTGATTAAAGGTGTTAAAGACAAATATCCCGTGGAAGTCTGCTTAAGTGTTGGTTTAATTGATGATAACAAAGCTCAGATTCTTGCAGATGCGGGTCTTGATAAGCTCAACCACAACCTCAACACCTCCGAGCGGATGTACAAAGATGTTTGCACAACCCATACCTATCAAGACCGCATAAACACCATCCTCTCAGCGAAAAAAGCAGGCATGAGTTCATGCAGCGGCTTAATCGTAGGCATGAATGAAACGACAGATGACATTATTGATGTGGCGATGAAACTCCGCGAACTAGAAGTGCCTTCGATCCCGGTGAACTTTTTGATCCCCATTGAAGGTAACCCGATGTATAGCGATCATTCGCTTACGCCCGAGAAATGTCTGCGTGCATTATGTCTCTTGCGACTAATCAATCCGTCTGCTGAAATCCGCGCAGCAGCCGGTCGTGAAGGCCATCTCAAAGCACTGCAACCCTTGGCATTTTGGCCTGCCAACTCCCTGTTTGTCGATGGCTATCTCACCACCCGTGGCAGCGATATGACAAACACCTATCGCATGATTCGCGAAGCAGGTTTTGAAGTGGAAGGCAATGCCCTCTACGAATCCGAAGGTGGCGATGAACAAGCTTACCGTGTGGATGACACGAGCTTGCCCATCCTCAAACCCGAAGTCTCCCGTCAAGGATCGTGTCCACAGTAAGCGACGATGTTTGTTTGATAGGATGGATTCATCGCTCCAAGCATACTGCTTGCATGGGCTGAGGTTTAATAGGTGAAGTATTAAGATTTTATGAAATCCTTGTCGGTCACCTTACAAAAGCGTCCTAAAACATTGTGCCTAACGTGTCCCGTGGTAATATCTATAAATAAATGTCCATGAGTTGTGCTAGTAATACAGCAAGCCCCTTGCTTCACCTGAATTCGGAAGACTCCAAATGAACGATGAATCTCCAGTGACTCAGCCAACACCTAAGCCTATTAGCGAGAGGGCTAATGAGGATATTTTTCTCAACCGTGAAGCGAGTTGGCTAGAGTTTAATCGGCGAGTACTGCATGAAGCGTTGGATGAGCGGACGCCTTTACTTGAGCGCGTTTCGTTTTTGGCAATCTTTAATTCCAATCTCGATGAGTTTTTTCAAAAACGTGTCGGCGGACTTAAACGGCAAATTAGCGCAGGAGTCACCACCCTCACCCCCGACGGGATGACCGTTAGGGAACAGCTTGCAACCATCCGTCAATTGGTCCTTGGTGATCTAAAATCACAAGCGGATTGTTTTGATAATCAAATCAAACCTCAGCTAGCGGCTAATGGCATCCATTTGCTCGTGTGGGATGAATTAACCGACACGGAAAAACAGTTCACCGATGATTACTTTGAAAATAATCTATTCCCAGTTCTGACGCCTTTAGCAGTCGATCCGGGGCATCCTTTCCCGTTTATTAGCAACCTAAGTACTTCGTTAGGTGTGATCCTGCGTTACCCTGATTCTAAAGAAAGCCCCATTGAGATTGATACTGCTGAGATTCAATTTGCGCGTGTGAAAGTGCCTCGTATTTTGCCTCAGTGGGTGCGTTTAGGAACCGATACGGGTGTTCACCGTTTTATTCATTTAGAGGATATGATTTGCCAGTATTTGGATCGTCTTTTTGAAGGGATGATCATTGAGGATGCCATGCCGTTTCGCATTTCGCGTAATGCCGATGTGGAGCGTGATGACGATGATGCTGAGGACTTATTAGAGCTTGTTGAACAGGAATTGCGTGAGCGTCGTTTTGCCAAAGTGATTCGATTGGAAGTGCCTGCGAATCCGAATCAAAAAATGGTTCGGTTTCTCATGGATGAATTGGAACTTGAAGAAAACGACGTTTATATCATGCCTTCGGAATTGGATTACACTGATCTATGGTTGATCCACGGATTAGGTGCTGTGGGGGGTTCTAGCGGAGCCCAGCTCACCGCGCAAGCTTGGCAGCCTCAAGTCCCTGTGCGTTTAACGGATACTGAAGCGGACATTTTTAGTATTATCCGTGCGGGTGATATTTTGGTGCATCATCCGTATGAATCCTTTGCTAGCAGTGTAGAACGCTTCATCACAGCGGCTGCACGGGATCCTAAAGTCGTTGCACTTAAGCTGACACTTTACCGAACGGACAAGGACTCGCCTTTCATCCCACAGCTTATTCGTGCTGCTGAGGAAGGCAAACAAGTGGTCTGTCTCGTTGAGCTTTCAGCTCGTTTTGATGAAGAACGCAATATGCAGCTTGCTCAAAGACTAGAAAAAGCAGGCGTTCATGTCGTCTACGGCTTAGTGGGACTTAAAACCCATACCAAGACCGCACTGGTCGTCCGACAGGAAGCGGAGGGCATGCGATCCTACTGTCACATCGGCACCGGAAACTACAACTCCAAAACAGCGAACCTCTACACGGACCTAGGACTCTTCACCTGCAAGCCACATCTCACCGGTGAACTCACGCAGGTCTTTCATTTCCTAACAGGTCGCAGTCTCAAACGTGATTTTAATCACCTGCTTGTCGCGCCTGTTAATATGAAGCGACGGTTCTATGAACTGATCGACCGTGAGATCACCCATACTGCTGCATGGAAACAACGCGGTTCGGATCCAAAGGACCCTAATCGCCCATGTATCATCGCTAAAATGAATAGCCTTGAAGACCGGGGCATTTGTCGTAAGCTCTACGAAGCATCACAACAAGGGGTGAAAATCGATTTAAACGTCCGTGGATTCTGCTGCCTGATGCCAGGCGTGCCAGGATTAAGCGAGAACATCAAAGTCATCAGCGTCATCGGCAGATTTCTCGAACATGAACGCATCTATCGCTTCCACAATGATAATCATCCAGAATACTTCATCGGCTCCGCTGACTGGATGTATCGGAACCTTAACAACCGTGTGGAATGCATCACACCCATCGAAGAACCGGCATTGCAAAAGAAGCTTTGGCAGATTCTCACAACACTCTTTAACGATCACCGCCAAGCATGGGATATGCAGTCTGATGGCAGCTATATCCAACGCAAACCTCAAAATAAAGAACAAGAAAAAGGCACTCACGAAAGGCTCATGGAAATTACCAAACGTGAAATTCTAGGCGTTTCGGGTAAGACCCCTGAAATTTAAACCCTAGCACTGGGTGTCTGATAGGTCGCAAGTTGTTTAAATTGCGTCATCCAAAAAAAATCCAAACAACCGTCCAATACTGGGCGGTTGTTTTTTTTAGGGTAAAAAAAGCAAGGTAAACGCTTGCCCTAGGAATTGTCTTGGCGAGCCGTGTCGTGTCGACACGAGATTGACCGCAGGTCAAAAATATTGCACACAAAAGACTGTGCTGACGGTTTTTTGAGTTGACCTTCGGTCAAAATCGGGCTGACACGGCCTAGCTCGCCAAGACATAGAGCGCAAGCGTTTGCCCAGGGCAAAAAGAGGCCTTTGTGGTGAACAACTAGCCTCTGCGATACACTATGTGGCTTACAAAAAAACTTAGGAGTCAGATGATGAAAGTCACCCTTCCAGATGGAAGTATCAAAGAATTTGATCAAGCAGTCAGTGCGTATGATGTCGCAGCCTCCATTGGAGAAGGTTTAGCCAAGGCTGCTATCGGCGCAAAAGTCGATGGCAAGCTCACCGACCTGCATCATGTTTTGGAAGAGGACTGCCAATTGGCCATCATCACCGCGCCCCGCGTGGACAAAAAAGGACGCTCCAAAGGTGAGCCTAATCCTGATGCGATGCAACTGCTTCGCCATTCCACAGCTCATGTCATGGCCCAAGCCATTGGACGCATCTGGCCCGATACTCAGCTTGCCTACGGCCCGGCTTTGGATAACGGCTTTTATTACGACATTAAGCTCGATACCCCCATCTCAACGGACGATTTCTCCAAGATCGAAC